>CANGUQ010000187.1 GCA_947456915.1 Betaproteobacteria bacterium | reverse complement strand
GCTGCAAAAAGGGGCCAGGCCCCTTTTTCTCCCGGGGGCGTCGGGCTTGCAAAGGTGCAAAAGGTGCAAAAGGGGCCTGGCCCCTTTTTGTGCGCGCGGGGGTGTGTTGCTGGCGCGGCAGTGGCGCGAGTCGGGGATTTGATCCGCGTCAAGATGCGCTGACTCGACTGTCAGTATATTTCGAGGGATGACGCCGTAGCAGTCGCGGGCACCGGGCGCGCGACGGGAGCCGAGGCGCACTCTGAGGAGCAGACGATGGCAATCAGGACTTTGCTGGCAGTAGACGGCTCGGCCCACTCGGACCGTGCCACCGCGCAGGTGATCGAGTTGATCCGCAACGGCGCGCAGCTCGACGTGACGGTGCTGCAGGTGCAGCCGTTCATGAGCATCGAGGCGCAGGCGCTGCACCTCGAGGAAAACGGTCGCGCCGCGATGCGCTCGTCGCTCGCGCTGCTGGAAGCCGCTGGCGTGAGCTGCAAGACGCATATCGCGATGGGGCCGGCCGGCGTTAGAATCGTCGAACACGCATCGGGCGCTGCGGCGGACAGCGGTGGTGCATTCGGTCTGGTCGTGCTCGGCACGCACGGACTGGGCTGGGTCAACACGGTGCTGGTCGGATCGGTCGCGAAGCACGTGATCGATCACTGCACGGTGCCGGTGCTGGTGGTGCGCTGAAGGCGGCGCGCCTGCCGGTTTCCGGGCATCCGAGCGTGAGGCTTGCGCAGCGGGACTGGTAACGCCCGGTGCATTGAAGGCGGTTGCGGCGATGCGCGGGCGAGGCGCATACGCCGGGAGCATTGACGCGCAAAGGGGGGGCGGCCGCAGCAGCGCCGCACCGATCGACACAGCGATGGCGCGCTCGGCGCCGGTTCGGGGGAGACAGATGAGCAAGATCCTGTTGGCGGTCGACGGGTCGGAATGTTCGGACCGGGCGGTCCAGCACGTGATCGCTCTGGCGAAAAGCATGAGCAGCCCGCCGGAAGTGGCGGTGGTCACGGTGCAGCCGGCACTCAAGTCCGGCGACGTGCGCATGTTCATCTCGCGCGAGACGATCGAGACCTACCAGCGCGAAGAAGGCGACAAGGCGCTCGAGAGCGCCCGTACCGCGCTCGATGCCGCCCGTGTTGCGTACAGTCCGCACATCCTCATCGGGCAGATCGCGCCCTCGATCGCCGAGTTTGCACGGCAGCACGAGTGCGACAGCATCGTGATGGGTACCCGCGGGCTGGGCGGTGTGTCGGGGCTGATCCTGGGCTCGGTGGCGAGCCAGGTGATCCATCTGGCGGCAGTGCCGATCACCCTGATCAAGTGATGCCGTTGACGCCCGGAACGCGCTGACGATGGCTGCCCGCAGGCCGAAGGTCGATCCGCTCACCGAGAGCGAACTGGACGAACTCGACCGTTTCCTGCTCTCCAGTGCCACGCCCGAGGACTCGATGGACCTCGAGGAACTCGACGGCTTCATCACCGGGCTGGTGGTGGGGCCCGGACGGGTGAGTGCACAGGAGTGGCTGCAGCAGGTCTGGGGCGACACCGAGTCCGGGCGCCGGCCGGTGCGCTTCGAGTCGGGTGCGCAGTGCAGACGCATCCTCGAACTGCTCGAACGCCACTGGGCAACGATCGCCTGGACGCTGCACTCTGGCACGCCGACGATGCCGGTGCTGTTCGAGTATTCCTCCGGCTCCGGCAAGCCCGGCGGCAAGCCGGCCGCGGGCGACGACGCGCTGGTCGCCGGCAGCATGTGGTCGGTCGGTTTCATGCGCGCGATCAGCGTGCAGGCCGACGCCTGGCAGGACGCTTTCGACGACGACGACGCGGGCGATGCGCTCACGCCGATCGTCACGCTCGCGCACGCCGACGATCGCGAGATCGTCGAGCAGCCGCTGACCTCGACGCAGGTCGAGGCGCTGGTGGACGAGCTGCCCGACAGCGCCCTGCAGCTCTACCGTTTCTGGCACGAGCGCGGCGATGAGGCGGCGCGCGCAGCCGTGCGCAAGCCGCCGCGCATCAAGCAGAGCGATCCCTGCCCGTGCTGCAGCGGCCGCCGTTTCGGCGAGTGCTGTGGCACCGGCGCCGCGCTCAACTGAAAGGCATGGCGACCGCGCAGCCGAGTCAACCGCGGTGAGGCGCCGACTGCTTCAGGGCTGCGGCGGGTCACCACGCGCGGACCGCGCTGCTGTTTCAAGCGAAGGTTACGCGCCGATCGCTTCGCGGCTGCGGCCGGACACCACGCACGGACCGCACTGCTGTTTCAACCGAAGGTAACGCGCCGATCGCCGGACGGTTTCCGCTGCAGGACAGGCGCCCGCGCCCGGCAACTGTCGCCGGACCTCAGGCGCTGACCGCACGACTGACTCACTAAGGGCAAGCGTTGAGCGCTCCACTGCTGGTTCTGGGTATCCCGGTCGACTTCCTGCTGTTCGCTGCCACGCTGCTCGGGGTCGCGCTGTTCCACGACCACACGCTCAAGGTCGCGCTCACCGGGCTGGCGGTGATCACCCTGTACAAGGTCGGGTTCGCCGGCTTTCATCACGGCGCCGGCTTCGAGGGGCTGGTCGGTCACCTGCAGCACGAGTGGGTGCTGCTCGCCAACCTGCTGCTGCTGCTGGTCGGCTTCGCGCTGCTCGCGCGTTTCTTCGACGCGAGCCGGGTGCCGGCGGTGCTGCCGCACTTCCTGCCCGATGACTGGAAAGGCGGCTTCGTGCTGCTCGTGCTGATCTTCGTGCTGTCGAGCTTTCTCGACAACATCGCGGCGGCGATCATCGGCGGCACCGTGGCGGCGAACGTGTTTTCCGGTCGGGTGCACATCGGCTATCTGGCGGCCATCGTCGCCGCCTCGAACGCCGGAGGATCGGGCAGCGTCGTCGGCGACACCACGACGACGATGATGTGGATCGACGGCGTCGATCCGGCAGACGTGTTCCACGCCTACGTCGCGGCCAGCATCGCGCTGGTGGTGTTCGGCATTCCGGCGGCAATCCAGCAGCACCGCCATCAGCCGATCGTCGCCGAGCCGCCGGTGGGCATCCGCGTCGACTGGGTCAGTCTCGCGATCGTCGCGTTCATCCTCGCCGCGGCCATCGCTACCAACGTCGTGATGAACCTGCACGCGCCGCAGCACGCCGACAGTTTCCCGTTCATCGGCACCGCGGTCTGGCTGGCGATCCTCGCCAGCGCGCTGCTGCGCCGGCCGGACTGGGGCGAGGTGCCCGGGGCGGCGCGCGGCGCGCTGTTCCTGCTCGCGCTGGTGCTGTGCGCCTCGATGATGCCGGTCGAGCACCTGCCGCTGGCGAGCTGGCAGACCGCGTTCGGTCTGGGCTTCGTGTCCGCGGTATTCGACAACATTCCGCTGACCGAACTCGCCCTCAAGCAGGGCGGCTACGACTGGGGCTTTCTCGCATTCGCCGTGGGCTTCGGCGGTTCGATGCTCTGGTTCGGATCGTCGGCAGGCGTCGCGCTGTCGAGCCAGTTTCCGCAGGCACGATCCGTGTTCTCGTGGCTGCGCCACGGCTGGCACGTGATGCTCGCCTACGTCGTGGGTTTTTTCGCCATGCTGCTGATCATGGGCTGGCAGCCACACGAGCCGCACAAGCGCTCCGCGACCCCCGCGCCCACGCTGACCGCCATGGCCGTGCAGTCGCTGACGGCCACGCCCCGAATCCCGCCCACCGCAGCCTGACAACCCGAAAACGGCCAACCCGAAAACGGCCAACCCGAAAAGGGGCCTGGCCCCTTTTCGGTGGGCCCTCTGCGATGAAAAAGGGGCCAGGCCCCTTTTCCGCTTTCCGGAATCTGAAAAAGGGGCCTGGCCCCTTTTTTCGCCTTGTCGCGGGCCCCTCGTCGTGAAAATGGGGCCTCGTGAAAATGGAGCCTGGCCCCTTTTTGTGGGCCCCTCGTCGCGGGTCCATTTTTCGCGGCGGCGGTTGCGGTTGAGCCTTGTCTGCGTGCGGTGTCAGATACCTGTCACTGAGGCGCTGTTGCGATGCGATCGGGCCGTGCGCGATCGCGCCTGCGCGAGCCCATGCCCGAACGGCATGGACCGTGTTGCAGCGGGAATGGTTGCGCTATCATCCCGCCCGCAGCAAGAAGTGGAATCGCCGCAACACAACAACGCACGTCGCCGAGCGTGAATCGGTCACAGACTCCGCCGGTGCCGTCCTGCCGGGAAGGGGCCGACGTGCGGGAGAAAGGTGCTGTCACACCGACCGCCGCAACCCGACGCCCCAGTGCTCCGTGTGCGCGTTCGCCGAGCGTTCGTTTCCCCAAAGGAGGTAGTGCCACGATGAGCAGCAAACAGCAAAACGGGCAGGCGCCCAAGCGCCGCAAGTTCCTCACCGGTGCGGCGGGTGCTGCGGGTGCAGCGACGCTCGCGTTCCCGGCGATCGTGCGCGGTCAGAGTGCGCCGATCAGCATGCGGTTCCAGAGCACCTGGCCGACGAAGGACATCTTTCACGAGTACGCGCTCGATTTCGCCAAGCGCGTGAACGACATGTCCGCAGGCCGGCTGCGCATCGAGGTGCTGCCCGCCGGCGCCGTGGTCAAGGCGTTCGACCTGATCGACGCGGTGAACAAGGGCGTGCTCGACGGCGGCCACGGCGTCGCCGCCTACTGGTACGGCAAGAACACCGCCTACTCGCTGTTCGGCACCGGCCCCTCGTTCGGCATGGACGCGAACATGCTGCTGGGCTGGCTGCACTACGGCGGCGGCCGCGAGTTCTACAACGAGCTGCAGCACAAGGTCATGGGCTTCGACGTCGAGGGCTTCCTCTACGGCCCGATGCCGACGCAGCCGCTGGGCTGGTTCAAGAAGGTGGTCAAGGGCCCCGAGGACTTCAAGGGCATGAAGTACCGCACCGTCGGCCTGTCGATCGACGTGTTCAAGGAGATGGGCGCCTCGGTGGTTGCGCTGCCCGGCGGCGAGATCGTCCCCGGTCTGGACCGCGGCCTGATCGATGCGGCCGAGTTCAACAACGCCTCGAGCGACCGCATCCTCGGCTTCCCGGACGTGTCGAAGATCTGCATGCTGCAGAGCTACCACCAGCCGCTCGAGTGCTTCGAGATCCTGTTCAGCAAGAAGCGCTACGACTCGCTGCCGCAGGACCTGCGCGACGTGATCGCCAATGCGGCGGCCGCGTCCTCGGCCGACATGTCGTGGAAGGCGATGCACCGCTACTCCCAGGACTACATCGAGATGCGCACCAAGCAGAACGTGCGCTTCTTCCGCACGCCCAACAGCGTGCTGCAGGCGCAGCTCAACGCCTGGGACAAGGTCGTGGCCGACAAGTCCAAGGACAACCCGCTGTTCGGCAAGATCCTCGCCTCGCAGCGCGCCTGGGCCGAGCGCGTGGTCAACTGGTCGAACGACACGATGGTGTCCAACTCGCTCGCCTACGCGCACTACTTCCAGCGCAAGCCGGCCCCGGCCGCGCCGGCGAAGAAGTAGGCCACCGGCCGGCAGTGACGGTCGAGCCCGTTGCTCGTCAGCATCGAGACAGCCCGGGCCGGTCGTTCGCGCAGCAACGCGCCGCCCTGCTATAACGGCAGGGCGGCGTTTTTTCATTCCGCAAGCCAGCCGGACCCTCTCGCCCGAGGGTGTGCGGCGGTCGCGGATGCGTGAGGCGGCGCCGGGCGCTGCAGCACGCTGCAGGTCGACACTGAATCGGGCGAGTGCCGGGGGGCGCAGATGAACGTGCAGAAAGTGCTGTTGACCATCGACGGTATCAGTACCCGCATCGGCAAGGCCTGCGCCTGGCTGATGGTCGTGCTCACCGCGGTGGTGTGCTACGACGCGTTCATGCGCTACGCGCTGAACAAGCCCACGCTGTGGGGCTTCGACGTGAGCTACATGATCTACGGCACGGTGTTCATGATGTGCGGCGCCTACACGCTCGCGCAGAACGGGCACGTGCGCGGCGACTTCCTGTACGGGTCGATGCGCCCGCGCACCCAGGCGTGGTTCGACCTCGTGCTCTACGTGCTGTTCTTCATCCCCGGGATTCTCGCGCTGTGCTACGCGGGGGTGCTCTACGCCGAGGAGTCGTGGGCGCTGCGCGAGCACTCGAGCCTCTCCTCGGACGGGCCGCCGCTCTATCACTTCAAGACGGTGATTCCGATCGCCGGCGCGCTGCTGATGATGCAGGGGCTGGCCGAGATCGTGCGCTGCGTGCTGTGCATCCGCACCGGCGAGTGGCCGCAGCGGCTCAAGGACGTCGCGGAGATCGACATCGTCGCGACCCAGCTCGAGGACAGCACGCTGGTGAGCGAGAACGAGCGCAAGCTCGCGATCGACAGCGTGCAGAAGATCGAGCGCGCCGAGCCCGGTCACCAGAAGGGAGGGGTCTGACCATGGCCGATCCGATTCTCGGGCTGACGATGCTCGGGCTCATCGTGGTGATGATCATGATGGGCTTCCCGACCGCGTTCACGCTGATGGGGCTGGGCATGGTGTTCGGCTTCGTCGCCTATTTCGACCCGACGCAGGCGTGGACCGACAACCGCGTGTTCGACCTGATGGTCCAGCGCACCTACGGCGTGATGACCAACGACACGCTGCTCTCGGTGCCGCTGTTCGTGTTCATGGGCTACGTGATCGAACGCGCGGCGCTGGTCGACCGGATGTTCGAGAGCGTGCGCTTCGCCTTTCGCGGGCTGCCCGCATCCCTCGCGGTGGCGACGCTGCTCGTGTGCACCTTCTGGGGCATCGCCAGCGGCATCGTCGGCGCGGTGGTGGTGCTGATGGGCGTGATCGCGATGCGGCCGATGCTCGCCGCGGGCTACGACACGCGGCTCGCCGCAGGCGTGATCACCGCCGGCGGCACGCTGGGCATCCTGATCCCGCCCAGCGTGATGCTGATCGTCTACGCCGCGGTGTCGGGCGTGTCGGTGGTGAAGCTCTACGCCGCGGCGATGATCCCGGGCTTCCTGCTCGCCTTCCTCTATCTCGTCTACGTGATCGGCTGGGCGTTGATCAATCCGAAGATCGCGCCGAAGCTTCCGCCCGAGCAGTCGACGATGCCGGTGCCCGCGCCGCTGCTGCTGCTGCAGGAGCGCTACTCCCCGCACGTTCTGGTCGGTCTGGTGAAGGCGCTGTTCAGCCCCGCGCAGGCGACGGCGGCTGCAGCCGGTGCCGCACGCTGGCGCTACCGCGGCCTGCTCGGCGACTTCGGCATGGCGCTGTTCCCGCTGCTGTTCACCGCCTCGAT
>CANGUQ010000186.1 GCA_947456915.1 Betaproteobacteria bacterium | reverse complement strand
GTGGTTTTGCTCGAAGTGTCGGCCCTCGCCGCGGCGCGTGGCGATCGGGTGCTGTTCGCCGGCCTGGACTTCTCCGCCCTGGCGAGTGGACTGTTGCAGGTGACCGGCCGCGCAGTTCCAGCGCAGGTGTTGCGGGCGCCGGATGGGACGTGCCGCGCTCGAGGCGCGCGGGGCGGTCGAGCACGGATGTCGCGAGGGTCGTCGAGCGCGGTGCGGCCGCGCTGGGCGGCGGATCGGGCGTCGATGCTTGTCGGTGCGGCGCACCGGCGCGAGGTGGGCGGGTTCGCGGCCGCCGTGCGTGGGGCGGCGGCGGGGGCGTTTGAAAGTACCATTCGCGCGAACTGGTGGATCGGCGCACCGATGACGACGTTGCTGCGCGGGCCAGGGCCAAGGCCGTGACCGAAGCCATGACGGATGCCGTGGCCATGTCGCAAGCCATGATGAAGGCCGTGAACGTGGCCAGAGCCGCGCCATCCGTCGGCCTCGGCGGGCAGCGGCGCCAGCATGCCGAGCGAACCGATGCCCGCGGCCCACATCGCGATGCGCAGCAACGTCGACTTCATCACCGTTTCCTCCGTCGCGGCGAAAACCCGCGTCCGCAGAATTACGGTAACGCGCATGCGCCGCGAATGATGACGGGCCGCGGACTGCACACCCGACGGACACAGCGGAAACGCTCGTCAGGTGGCCGCAGCGCGGCAGCCGCTCGATCAGGGCTCCGGCGGCAACCCGACCCGTACCTCGGCGCGGCGGGCGCGCATCACGCGAGCGAGGTTGAACAGCCTGGGCAGCCCCAGTCGCGACAGCATCTGGCGATTGCGCGCCACCCACGGATAGCCGCGCTCGAACAGCGGGCGCAGTCGTGCGCTGGCCCAGAATCGTGCGACGCCGGGCAGCCCGGAGGCCGCGTAGGCGAGCGCGAACACGTCGACGCCGCGATACCAGCAGCCGCGAGCGTCACGCGCGTGAATCGCCGCCATCATCGCCTCGCGCGTCACCCCGTGCGCGCGGAATTCGCGGTCGTCGAAGTCGGGGGCACTGCAGTCGACAAGCACCAGATGCCCGTTGCGATCACCCGCGGCCAGCATTCCGATCTCGCCGGCACACAGCTCGCATGAGGCATCGTAGTAGACGGTCAGCGGCATCACCGCCTGATCGATACGGCTGGGCATCACCATCGCTCGCTCACTTGAGTTTTCCGTCGCGCAGCAACCCCTGCACGCGCGCGCCGAGTTTCAGCAGCTTCATCAGGGTATCGGGCTGCAACCGCAGCATCTCCTCGCCCCAGCTACCCAGCGACTCCATCAGCGCCAGCGTGTCCTTCACTCGCTGCTGGCGATCGGCGTCTTCGCTGGCGAACGCGGCATCGTTCACGCAGGCACGCAACGCAGCGATCGTCGGGTCGAACTCGCGCGCCTTGCGCTCGCGCACCACCGTTCGAAACAGATCCCACACGTCGCGCGAGGTCTCGAAGTGATCACGACGGTCGCCGCGCAGGTGCACGACGCGCACCAGGTGCCAGCTCTGCAGTTCCTTCAGGCTGGTACTCACGTTCGAACGCGCGACGCCCAGCGCGGCCACGATCTCCTCGGCGTGCATCGGCCGCCCGAGAATGAACAACAGCGCGTGCACCTGGGCCACCGTGCGATTGACGCCCCAGCGCGAACCCATCTCGCCCCAGTGCATGACGAAGCGTTCGGTGACCTCGCTCATCGCTTCACCCTCGGCCTGCGGCGCCGCGACGCCCGCTGCGGCTTCATCGGCGCTAGCGCCCCGCAGCCGCGCCCGGCCGTGAGCGGCGACCGGAGTCGGCGCTGCTGCGCCCGTAGTGTCCTTGGCCATCGTCGGTGTCCTCGCTGTGCTGATCGCACGGGTGGCTGGAGTCGATTCGGTGTCCCGGCCTCTGTTGCTTCGAACCGGTTGTGTTTATTCTAGTCGCGTCGTATATTTCAGTCAATACTGAAAATACTGATAAAATGGAGACAGTGGCCATGGATACAGTGAGCGTGCTGGTTCTCGGAGGCAACGGATTCATCGGTCGCCACGCTGTCGCTTCGCTGCGCCGAAGCGGGCACCGGGTCATCGTCGGCTCGCGCCACGCTGGCGCGCTCGGGCAGAGCGTGCGCGAGGTGAAGATGCAGCGGCTGCTGCGCGCCGAGGACTGGCTCGCGCTGATCGCTGATGTCGACGTGGTGCTCAACTGCGTCGGCATCCTGCGCGAGCGGCCCAGCGAGCGCTACGACGTGATCCACCATCGCGCGCCCGCAGCACTGGCCGGCGCCTGCGCCGCAACCGGCAAACGCCTGATCCACGTCTCGGCGCTGGGGTTGTCGTCGCAGGCACGCAGCCGCTTCATCCGGTCCAAGCGCGATGGTGAGCGCGCGATCCATGCGGCAGCGCCCGACTGCGTGATCGTGCGCCCTTCACTGCTCGACGGTGACGGCGGCTTCGGGGCGCGCTGGCTGCGCAGACTGGCGAGCGCGCCGGTACACATGGTGCCCGCAGGGGCGCGCGGGCGGGTCGCTGCGTTGTCGGTGCGCGATCTGGGCGTGGCGCTGGCGCGGCTGTGCGGGCACGATGACGGCGGTGCGCGCGCGCTCGAGTTCGGTGGGCCGGTAGCGATGACCATGCGCGAATACCTCGCCGTGCTGCGCGCACCGCACCTGCGCGCAGCACCCTGCATCGAGATCCCGCACTGGCTGGCGCGCCTGGCCAGCCACCTGTGCGACCTCCTGCACTGGTCGCCGTACTCGTTCGGTCACTTCGAACTGATGTGCGCAGACAACCTGCCCGCGGTGAACGCGTTGCCGGCAGTGCTCGGTCGAGCCCCCCTCAGTGTGGGTACCGGTGCGCCGAGACCCGGCGCCGAGCCTGAGGCGAGCGCATTGGGACCGTCCTCTGCCGCACTGCGATGAAGCAGCTGCGGCGCGATCTGCTGCGACCCTGCCGTCGCGCCATCCCGAATTTGCCGCCCTGGCCCCACCTCAAGCCACCGGTTCGAGCACCTCACGGTACGCATGCCAGCTCGCACAGCATAGCAGCGGCGCGACCACGATCAGCGGCAGGAACCAGGCGAGCATGCTCGCGCCGATCAACAGTGCGATCAGCGCCGCCCACGCCAGCATCGTGCGCAGGTTGCGGCGCACCGCCTTGACGCTGGCGATCATCGCGGAGCGCACATCGAGCGGACGATCGAGCAGCAGCGGCACCGACACCGTGCTCGATGCGAACACGAGAAACGCGAAGGCGGCACCGGCGGCGAAGCACACGGCGAGAAACAGCCAGCCCTGCGGGTCGTGCAGCAGCCCGGCGATGATGTCGTGAGCGTCGGCTCCGGGCTGGTCGAAGAACAGCGCGACGATCACCACCGACACGCGGATCCACGCGGCGAGCAGCAGCGTGAGGATGACCCCTTACAGCGACAGCTGCCCGAAGTTCGAGCGCCAGGCCACCAGCGAGGTCGAGAACGAGGGCGGCACGCCTCGTTCTCGATCGCGTGCCAGCGCATACAGACCTGCGGCCAGAAACGGCGCCACCAGGGTGAAGCCGGTGACCAGTGCCAGCATCATCGCGCCGTCGGCGAGGAAATGCTCGAGCGTGCAGGCCATCGCCACGAACACGCCGCCGCAGAACAGATTCGACAGCGGCAACGCGCGCAGGTCGGCGAGCGCGCGAGCGAGCCAGCGCCACGGTGCGCCGGGAGCCAGCATGTTGGAGGCAGGCGGTGCGAACAGGCGCTGTGCGGCAGCGGCCTCGGAGGATTGCAGCGGATCGTCTTCCAGACGCGGGCATCCGCGGCCTCTCCCGGAGCGGGTATGCGAAAACACGGTCTGCGAAAACACGGTCTGCGAGAACAGGGGCTGCGATCACGCAACTGCTGACACGAGGGGTCCGGCGGGCGCCCCTGCCGTCTTCGCCGGACCGGTTGCAGGTCAGGTCAGCACATACGCCGCGCCGCTTGGCTGGTACACCGCACGCACCAGCTCGTCGAGCTTCTCCGGGATCGGAATCCCGTTGGCGCTGCGCCTGGCCTTCTCCTGGTACTCGGGATCGCCGGGTGCGAGCACCGGTTGCGCCGGATCGGTGGGCTTGACCCGGCGTTGGCCGGCTGGAGTAGGGGTTCCTGCGGCTGCGCTGCGAGCAGTGCCGGGCCGAGAAGCTGGTCGCGTTCAGTTGCAGGAGGCGCGGCTTCTGCCCGTCCTGCGGCGCACGGCGCATGACCGAGACGGCGGCGCTGCTGGCCGATACGGTGCTGCCCGAGCAGCCGCTTCGCCAGTGGGTGCTGTCACTGCCGATGGCGCTGCGGTTTCTGCTGGTCGCCCGTCCTGCGGTGCTCTCCGAAGTACTCGGTGTGGTGTACCGCACGATCTCGGGTCATCTGCAGGCCAGTGCGGGAGTGCGGCGTGCTGCGGGTCACACGGGTGCGGTCACGCTGATCCAGCGCTTCGGCTCGGCGTTGAATCTGAGCGTGCACTTCCACATGATCTTCATCGATGGGGTGTACGTGCCCGACGCTGCGGGAGAGCTGGTGTTTCGCGCGGCGAGATCGCCGAGCGCGGACGCGCTGGAGGCGCTGGTGCAGCGGCTGGCCCAGCGCATCGGCGAGCCGCCCGCCCCGCACGCGCGCGAGCGTGTCCGTGCTGCCGCCGGGAGCGAACGGCACGACGAATCGCACCGGCCGTGTCGGAAACGAACCGGCCACGCCAGCAGCGAGGGCCGGCGCGGCCGCCGCGCAGGCGGCGATCCCCAGGCCGGCTGCCGCCAGCCACGTGTGCACTGCCTTGCGCCGGGTGCAGGTGGGTCGATGGCCGCGAGGAAACGGACGGTACTTCGGCATCGCGGTGTCTGGCATGGCGTCGGTTCGCGAGTGGAGGACGTCCGCGGTGTACTGGACCGGCCGCCAGCATTTCGAGCGCGTGGCGGCGTGCGAGCGGCGCCCCTGCCCGGGCATCTTCTTGCTCAACGTCTCACTCCGCGACGACGGCGAATCCACGCAGCCACGGATCGAGGCGGGCGATGTCGAAGGTGCCCGACTCGAACATCTGCATCATGTCGGCGTAGATCTGCATGGGCGCTCGCTGCAAGCGCCAGCCGTTGATCCGCAGAAACACGTCGGCAGCCGCAAAGGCGATGCGCTTGTTGCCATCCACGAAAGGGTGGTTGACCACCAGGCTTTCCATCAGCGCAGCCGCCTCGGCCACGATGTCGTCGTAGTACCCCGTTTGCGGACGGAACAGCGCGGCCTCGAGCGCCCCGGGATCGCGCACGCCGGGCGCGCCGCCGTAGCGCTGCATCAGCACGGTATGCATGCCGAGCACGTCGGCCACGGTCAGATGGTCGCGTGGCACGGCTTACTTGGCGAGCTCGCGGTAGAGGCTGTCGAACTCATCAAGGCTGGACGCGAACGACGCCATCACATGGCGACGAGGACGTTCTTTCTGCTGCCGGTCGATGTAGTCGCGCAGCGCCTCATCGAGCACCGCCTGGAACTGGCGGCCCTGGCTTTCGGCGATCTGGCGCAGCGCTGACAGCACCTCGGGTGCTGCCTGGGAGGAGAACTTCTCGCGGACGGCGGTCGTCATGGTTATCTTTGTCATGATTTATCTTGATGTTTCATGATAGGGCAAGATGCGACGCTCTGCCAACCTCCCGCTCACGTTCGAAGCCTGACCCGTCTCCACGGGTGACGATGAACCGAATCGCGTATGTCGTTGATTATGATAGGTTTCGTGCTGCGTGTACCCGCATGTTGCGGCGCGCTGAAACGTCCCTGGGTTACGCAGGTTCTGCGCGTTGAAAAGTACCCAGGGCCCCGGCGGCCACTCGAATTCCCCCACCTGAGCACCGATAGCCGCGGCTGATCCGCCGTGGAGCGCTGAAGACGGGACGTTACCCTCGCCTCCCCTCAAATGAGGGGGGTAACGGAGTGAACGTCCTGAAGCCGCATCTACGCATCACCGTCCAGACCCTGCTGAGCACGGACACGCCCCAGCGCGAGATCGAGCGGCGCACGGGGGTGGACCGAAAAACCATTCGCCGCGACGCCCGGGCGATGGCAAATTTCCCCGGGGTGGCCACCGGCTTCTCCGAGGCCGGGGCGCAAATTCCCCCACCCCGGCCACCGGCTCCGGAGGGCGGTGCGGCGGGCGCTGCGCCGGCGCTGGCGCCACCCGCCTCGGCATGCGAACCGTACCGGGCGTGGATCGAAGCCCAGGTCGTGCTCGGTCGCAACGCGACGAGAGAGCGGGCCTCACGCGTTTGGACAGGTTTTCCGGGAAGTCAAGTGGAGTCTCTGCCGGTTGAAGGTCGGACACCGTGCCCATCGACGAGCTGACCGGCCCGCTGCACTGTCATGCTGCCAACTGCAGTTCCTGCAACCCGAAGTACATCTGATCGGGCGTTCGACCCTGATGCGCGCCGGTTGCCTGGGGCCGGAGCGATACGCGTGTGGCGCTGTCGCGTGCGGCGATCGCGCTGATGGCCTGGCTCTTGCTGGTGCTGATCGCCACGCCATTGCTGCCGCTCTCCGATACGGTGATCGCTGTAGGTTCGCCCGCGCAGATGCTGCGTGCACTGCCCGAGGGCTCGGTCAGGACGCTGGGAGCGGGTACGGGTACGGTGGCGCTCAGCCTGGCGATCGAGCATTCGCAGCAGGTACGCGCGCTGTACGCAGCCGGCGCCTGGCTGGTGCTGCCGGCCTCGCGCGGGGCGTGCATCGAGTCGCCGAGGGCGGCGCCACCGACCCTGCGACCGATGATGTAGCTGCGACCCGCGCCACAGTGCGGCTGCCGGGTTCACGACCCTGTCGGTGACCTGCGCAGTTTTCGCCAGAGTGTCGTACGGCTGATGCCCAGGGCCGCAGCTGCGGCTTCGAGCTTGCCGCTGCTTTCGGCTAGCGCGGCATCGATACGCGCGCGCTCTGCCGCACGGGACAGCGCCTTGAGGGGCTGGTCGTTCTCGTGCGCGTGGAACGATCCGGGCGACGATCCGGTTGCCAGCAGTTCGTTACGGATGACTTCGCGCAGCTGGCGAGTCCCGCGCGGCGGCCCCTTCGGATCGGATACCCAGAGACTGATGAGCCGGTCGGCGAGGTTCTGCAGCTCTCGAATGTTTCCCGGCCACGCGTGACCCGTCACCTCGCCGATCGCACGCGCTGCCGGTTCAAGCCAGCCGTGTTCGGCAAGCCGGTGCGCCTTCGCGCTGGCCCGCAGCAGGGTTC
>CANGUQ010000185.1 GCA_947456915.1 Betaproteobacteria bacterium | reverse complement strand
GAACATGTCAGAAGCCAAGTCCGACCAGACCCCCGGTGCGCCGGCGACCGACCCGGCGGAGGTCGCACGCCAGTTCAGCGAGCTGTCCCAGCGCAGCGCGCAGCTGGTGATGAAGTTCTTCGAGCGCACCGCGCACGGCAGCGGCAACCTGCTCGCCGACGAGCTCGGCGTCGGACGCGCCTTCACCGAGGTGTTCCAGAAGATGTGGCACGACCCGGTGAAGGTGATGCAGGCGCAGATGAACATGTGGGGCGACTACATGAATCTGTGGCAGTCGACGTGGATGAAGGCGATGGGCATGGAGGCCCCGGCGGTGGCCGAAGCCGACCGTGCCGACCGCCGCTTCAAGCACGAAGACTGGGAAAACAACCTGCTGTTCAACTACATCAAGCAGTCCTACCTGATCGCCGCACGCCATACCCATGGCACGATGAGCAGCGTGGAGGGACTCGACGAGACCACGCGCAGGAAGGTGGACTTCTACACCCGTCAGTACATCGACGCGCTGGCGCCGACGAACTTCGCGCTGACCAATCCGGAGGTTCTGCGCGCGACGCTGGAGACCGGCGGGCGCAACCTGCTCGACGGGCTGGACAACCTGCTCGATGACCTCGAGCGCGGCGGCGGCACGCAGCTGCGCATCAGCATGACCGACCAGAGCCAGTTCGAGCTCGGCCGCAACATCGCGGTCACCCCGGGCAAGGTGGTGTTCCAGACGCCGCTGATGCAGCTGCTGCAGTACTCCCCGAGCACCGCCAGGGTGCTGCGACGGCCGCTGCTGATCATCCCGCCGTGGATCAACAAGTACTACATCCTCGATCTGCGCGAGAAGAACTCGTTCATCAAGTGGGCCGTGGGCGAAGGACACACCGTATTCGTCATCTCGTGGATCAACCCCGACGAGAAGATGGCTGCCGCCAGCTTCGAGGACTACATGAAGCTCGGTCCGCTCGCCGCGCTCGACGCGGTGCGCGAGATCACCGGCGAACCCGACGCCAACGTGATCGGCTACTGTCTGGGCGGAACCCTGCTCGCCTGCACGCTGGCGTGGCTCAAGGCGAGGGGCGAGGCCGCGCGCGTGGCGAGCGCGACGTTCTTCACCGCGATGATCGACTTCTCCGAGCCGGGCGAACTGGGCGTGTTCATCGACGAGGCGCAGCTCGACAACCTCGATCGCAAGATGGCGAAGCGCGGCTATCTGGAAGGCCACGAGATGGCCACCACGTTCAACATGATGCGCGCCAACGATCTCATCTGGTCGTTCGTCGTCAACAACTACCTGATGGGCAAGGATCCGTTCCCGTTCGACCTGCTGCACTGGAACTCGGACTCCACGCGCATGCCGGCGACGATGCACAGCTTCTACCTGCGCAACATGTACCTCAAGAACCTGCTGCGCCGGCCTGGCGGCATCACGCTGGACGGCGTGAAGATCGACGTGTCCGCGATCGACACGCCGGCCTACTTCCTGTCGACGATCGAGGACCACATCGCGCCGTGGAAGTCGACGTTCGCCGGCGCACGGCTGCTCGGCGGCCCGGTCACCTTCACACTGGCCGGTTCGGGACACATCGCGGGCGTGGTCAATCCGCCGGCGGCGAAGAAATACCACCACTGGGTGAGCAGCGACCCGCTGCCGGAGAACGCCGAGCAGTGGCTTGCCGATGCGCAGCAGCAGCCGGGCTCGTGGTGGCCGCACTGGCACGCGTGGATCGCGGGCGGCTTCGGCAACGGCGAGGTCGATGCGCGCGCGCCGGGCAGCACCCGCCACCCGCCGCTCGAGGATGCCCCGGGCTCCTACGCGAGGCTCACCCTGGAGCCCGCCGCCCCCGCCGCTGCGGTGACTGTCGCGCGCGCGCCGGGAGCCTGAACGTGAGCGCACTACCTCCGGTGGCGGAAGCAATCGCGCGGGTGGCGGTGCTGGGTGCAGGCCAGATGGGCAGCGGCATCGCCCAGGTCTGCGCCTCGGCGGGCCTGCAGGTCGTGATGCGCGACCTCGATGCCGGCGCGCTCGAGCGCGCGCGCTCGACCATCGCCAGCAGCCTCGATCGACTGATCGCGAAGGGCAGAACGACCGAGGAGGCAAAGGCCGCGACGCTCGCTCGTATCGGCGTCTCCACTGAAGCAGGCGCACTCGCCGACGCCGACGTGGTGATCGAGGCAGTGACCGAGAACGAGGCAGTCAAGCTCGCGATCTTTCGCGAGCTCGCGGCCACCTGCCGCGCCGACGCGATCCTCGCGAGCAACACCTCGTCGATCTCGCTGACGCGCCTGGCGGCAGCGTGCACGCACCCGCAGCGGGTGATCGGCATGCACTTCATGAACCCGGTGCCGATGATGGCGCTGGTGGAGATCATCCGCGCCCGGCAGACCAGCCAGGCGACCTTCGAGGCCATCGATGCGCTCGCGCGCAGGCTGGGCAAGACACCGGTGAGCGTGCTCAACAGCCCCGGTTTCGTGTCCAACCGCGTGCTCATCCCGATGATCAACGAGGCCGCGTTCTGTCTGCACGAAGGACTGGCGAGCGCCGAGGAGATCGACACGGTGATGAAGCTCGGCATGAGTCACCCGATGGGGCCGCTCGCGCTCGCCGATCTGATCGGCATCGACACCGTGCTCTCGATCATGCGCGTGCTCCACGACGGCTTCAACGACTCGAAGTATCGTCCGTGTCCGCTGCTCGTCGAGATGGTCGACGCCGGGCACCTCGGACGCAAGAGCGGACGCGGCTTCCACGAGTATCCGGCGCGCTAGCTGGCCGGCGAGAGCGCCTGTCGGCGCCCGTCCCCGGCGCGCCGTACGACTTGCGCAAGCCTCACCCCAGGAGCCTCGCGATGACACCTGCACCCTGCCAGAACCTGCTGCACGAGATCCCCGAACCGGGCATCCACCTGATCACCGTCTCGCGCCCGCGTGCGCTCAATGCGCTCGACACCCGGACACTCGAGGAACTGGCAGGCGCGATCGCAGCCGTCGAGCAGGACGGTGACGCGCGCGCGCTGCTGATCACCGGTGCGGGCGAGAAGGCATTCGTCGCCGGCGCCGACATCGCGCAGATGCAGGCGCTGACCCCGGAGGCCGCACGCGCATTCTCGCTGCGCGCCACTCGCCTGTTCCTGCGCATCGAGGCCCTGCCGGTGCCGGTGATCGCACTGGTGAACGGCTATGCGCTGGGCGGCGGGTGCGAGCTCGCGCTGGCCTGCGACTGGATCGTCGCTGCCGACAACGCGGTGTTCGGACAACCGGAAGTGAACCTGGGCATTCCACCGGGCTTCGGCGGCACGCAGCGTCTGCCGCGCCGCATCGCCCCCGGCAAGGCGCTGGAACTGCTGTTCACCGGCCGTCACGTGAAGGCCGACGAGGCAGTGGCGATCGGACTCGCCAACGAAAAGGTGGCGGGCACGGAGCTGCGCGCGCGCGGACTCGCGCTGGCGCAGGTGGTCGCCGCCAGGGGGCCGCTCGCCGTGCGCGCGGTGAAGCAGGCGTGGCGCCGCGGCCAGGGCCTGCCGCTGGAGGCAGCCTGCGAGGTGGAGTCCGACCTGTTCGCGCTCGCGTTCGCCACCGCCGATCAGAAGGAAGGCATGCAGGCGTTCCTCGACAAGCGCGCGCCGAGGTTCACCGCACGCTGAGGCGCCGCGCTCCAGCGTGAGTCGAATGTGTGCGTGAGCCGACCTCGCACGCGAGTCGTCCACGCGCGTGAGGTGATCCTGCGCGCGGTGGAGGCCCGTCGGCCCGGCGCGCGACAACGCGACCGGCGCCGTGCACGGGATATGCGCGTGGAACAGTGCACATGCGTCCAGGCGGCGACGCGCCATTAGTCCGAAAGGATCAACGCCTCGGAACGCGCATGACTTTGTTCACGCGTCTTTGTCGCGCGTACCGCCTATCGTCGGTCACCGATGCAGGAAGACCTGGCCTGTCGCTCGCCGACAGGGAACAACGATGATCCACCTTGCCTTCACCGCCACCATCGTCGCGCTGTCGCGCCGCCTAGCAGCTGCCGCATCTCACGTTGCAGTCGTCGTCGGCGCCGGTCGCGTCAATGTCGCGAACCTGGGGCAGCCGTGGCCGTTCTCCGGCACTGCGGGAGAGGCGGGGATGGACTTCGGGTCGGCGCCTGACACGGCCGGGCCGGCCCGAGGCGGCACTTCGGGCTCGCCTTCGACGACACGCCTCCCGCGAGAGGGGCCACGGATCGCCTGACGGGCTCTGCCCGCAGCGAGCGTTGCAGCCACCTTCGGGGGTCGGTGCCTGCAACGCGGGGGGCCGGTCCCCTGTTGTACGCCGGCACGCGGCCAGCCATCGGGCTGGCCGCGTCTTTCCCTCAGACCGCGCGCGACTCGAATGCGCCGAGCAGCGTCCCTGCCGCATCGACCGAGGCCATCGGGAGTACCGTCTGCCAGCGGCCGCGCCGCGCGCCGTGCACGCGTACCTGCATGGGTACCGCAGCGCTGGCGCGGACACCGCCCTCGCCCGCGGCAGTGAGCAGAAACCGGCCGTCGCCGTCGCTGATCGCCGCGATCGGGGCAACTCCTGGAGCAAGCCGCAGTTCGACCTGGCGAGCGCGCAGCCCCTGCCCGCCCTCTCCCAGCACGCGTCCGGACAGCACCAGCGAACGCACCGACGCCGCGGCCGGCGCCTTGCTCGTCGTGGGCGCGGCCGCCAGCGTTCCCGCGCCGCCAGCGCTCGCCGCGGCGGCTGCTCCGAGAAAGCGGCGGCGCACCCTGTCGAGGCCCTGCTCGTTCATCGTCAACTCCTCCCTGTTCGCCAGGCGGCAACCGCCGGTCGACGACCGGAGGCCGCGACCGCCCTGCCCGGCAACCGCGGGGCGGCGTCTCACCTGCGCAAGGAAAGTGTGCGCGCGCGGGGCGCAGAGGCGCCAGTGCGGCGCGATGCTGCACTGCAGCTTTCGCGGCGTGCCGGCTGCCGGCGCGCGCGATTGCCGGGCCGGCGCACATCCTCCAGGGTGCGTCGAGCGCTGCGGCGATCGAATGCGCGGCGAATGTGCGCGCAATACGCACCGACTACACGAGGACGGGAGGAGCCCGATGAAGCTGCTGATGTTCAACGACTGGCGCCTGGGTGTGCTGCGTGGAGACAACGTGGTCGACGTCACTGCAGCCGTGCAGACGATTCCTCATGCCGGCCCCGGCGATCTGATGAACCGGCTGATCGAGCGCTTCGCAGAGTTTCGCGCGCCGCTGGAGCGCGCCGCAGCCATCGGCAAGGGACTGCCCGTGTCGCAGATGAAGATCCGCCCGCCGCTGCCGCGACCGATCAACATCGAGTGCATGGCCGTCAACTACATGGAAGACGGCACACGCAAGGCGCCGGCGCCGATCAATGCGTTCCACAAGTCGCCTGGCTGCATCATCGGCCACGGCGACACCATGGTGCTGCCGGAGATTCCGGCGACCCTCTTCGAGGGCGAGGCGGAGATGGCACTGGTGATCGGCAAGCGCGCGTCCAGCGTCCCCGCGGCGAAGGCGATGGAGTACGTGTTCGGCTATCTGAACTTCATCGACGGCTCGGCGCGCGGCGTGCAGCCGGCGGCGCAGAGCTTCTACCAGATGAAGTCGCGCGCGACGTTCGCGCCGATCGGACCGTGGCTGGTCACCGCAGACGAGATCCGCGATCCGCTCAAGCTGCAGGTGCGGCTGTGGGTCAACGGCGTGATCAAGCAGAACTACAACACCGGCGACATGGCGCACAAGATCGCCCGCTGCATCGAGTGGATCAGTTCCATCCACGACCTGGAGCCGGGCGACATCCTCGCGCTGGGGACCAATCACCGTGGACTGTCCGCGTTCCAGGACGGGGATCGGGTCGAGCTCGAGACCGAAGGTCTGGGCCGGCTGGCAATCACCGTGCGCGATGACCTCAAGCGCACGTGGTCGCGCGAAGCCCGGCTCGAACGCGAGCAGCGCGGGCTCGATGGCACGACCCCGCAACTCACCGGCAAGTATGCACCGAGCTGAACCGCTGCCAGGAGCCCGCCAGGCAGCAGCCCACCCCGAAAAGGGGCCAGGCCCCTGTTACAGAAAAAGGGGCCAGGCCCCTGTTACAAATTTCGGGTGAGCTGGAGGACGCTCAGTCGGCCTTGATGCCGCGTTCCCGGATCAGGCGGGTCAGCCGGTCGAAGTCGGTCTTCAGGACTGCGGCGAATTCGGCCGGCGTACTGCCGATGGGTTCGGCGCCGATACCGGCGATCTGCTGGCGCACTTCCGGCATGCGGATCACCGAGGCGATCTCGCGGCTCAGCCGGTCGATCAGCGGCTTCTGCACCCCGGCGGGGGCCATGAACCCGAACCAGATGCTCGATTCGTAGCCGGGGAGTCCGGCTTCAGCCACTGTCGGCAGATCCGGCAGCGTCTCGGTGCGCTTCGCGCTGGTGATCGCGAGCGCGCGCAGCTTGCCCGCCTTCACCTGCGGCACTCCGACGATCAGGTTGGGAAAGGTCGCCTGGATCTCGTTGCCCAGCGTCGCGGTGATCGCCGGGCCGATGCCCTTGTAGGCGATCGCGGTCATGTCGGTCTTGCTCAGTTGCGCAAACAGCTCGCCGGCCAGATGCGGCGGGCTGCCCACGCCGGAGGTTCCGTAGTTCAGCCTGCCGGGATTCGCCCGTACCCATGCGATGAACTCGCCGAGCGTGCTGGCCGGGAAAGACGGATTGACCACCAGCAGCAGCGGCGAGGACGCAGCCAGGGAGATCGGGGCGAAATCGCGCACCGGATCGAAGGACAGCTTCGGATAGAGCGCCGACAGCGCAGCGTGGGAGTTGTTGACGACGATCATCGTGTAGCCATCGGGCGCCGCGCGCGCGGCGATCTCGGTGCCGACGATGCCGCCCGTCCCCGGCCGGTTGTCGATGACCATCGACTGTCCGAATCGTTCCTGCAGGCGCGCGCCGACCATGCGCGCGATCGCGTCGTTGCCGCCGCCGGGCGCGAGCGGCACGATGATGCGGATCGGTTTCGCCGGAAAGGCGGGCTCGGCCGGCTGCGCGTGAACCAGGCCCGGTGCGGCTGCCGCGAACAGCAGCGCGAGCAGTCGGACTGCGCGGAATGCGCCACCGGCCATCGCGACGGATCCTGCGCGGGATGCGCCACCGGCCATCGCGACGGATCCTGCGCGGAATGCGCCACCGGCCATCGCGACGGATCCTGCACGGCCGGCCGCTGCGGCGGACCGTGCCCCGCCATTCCGCGCGGCGGACCGTCGGCCTTCGCCCGCCGGGCCAGGTCGCGCGT
>CANGUQ010000184.1 GCA_947456915.1 Betaproteobacteria bacterium | reverse complement strand
GGCGTTGCAGCCGGGTCCCCGTCCGGGTGCGGTCCGACGCGGCACGGGGCAGCCGCCACAGTGCGCCGGCGCGCCGACGCTCGGGCGCAGCGATGCTCCGGCGAGTCTTCCCCGCCCGGTGCAGCGACGCTCAGCTGTCGCTGCGGCCCCCGGGCGCGAGCACGTGGCCACCGTAGTCGGCGATCGGCTGCGGTGGCGCATGGAACTTGCGCACCTTGGAGTGGCTGAGTCGCATGTCCACCAGTGCCTCGGCCATCTTGACCGCAGCCACCACCGGATCGATCACCGGCACCCCGGAAATGCGCGACAGTTCCTCGTCGTAGCCGCACAGGCCGGCACAGGCGAGGATCACCACCTCTGCCTGATCGCGCGCGACGAGTTCCTTCACCTGCGCCGACAGGTCGCGCAGGGCACGTTCGCGGTCGGTCACCGCCTGCTCGACGTTGATGTTGATCGCCCGCACCGATGCGCACTTCGCTTCGAATCCGTACAGCCGCACCAGATCCTGCTGGTAGGGGATGAACTGCTCGAGCATGGTGAGCGTGCTGAACCGGTGCCCGAGCAGGCAGGCCATCGCCATGCTCGACTCGGAGATCGAGCACACCGGAATGTCCAGGATCTCCTTCAGCGCGAAGATGCCGACGTTGCCGAAGCCGGCGAGCACCACCGCGTCCGGACGCTCGTTCGCCACCCGCCGGCGTACCGCCTCGATCATGTGCGGCGCGCTCATGTAGTCGCCGTAGGCACTGTCGATGTTGCGCGTCCCGTTGGGCGAGGACATGCCAGTGATGCGCGTGTCCGCGCGCGCGCGCCGCCGGGCCGAACTCAGGATGACTTCCAGCACCACATCGGAGGTGTTGGGGTTGACGACGAGCAGTTCCATCAGGTCCTCGGACCCGTTGCCGGGCAGATGTGTGCGGATTGCGGGAGCCGCGGCGATCGCACCACCGGGCCGGATGAGGCGCTGCGGCGGCGCTGCGGCCGCATCACTGCCGTGCGAGCGCCTCGGGGTTGACCATGTTGATCGGGGCTCCGCGCTCGTAGGCGAGCACCTGCTCGAACGCGGTTCCGAAGATCGTCTCGAACCGGTCACGCGTGACGTAGCCCACGTGCGGCGAGCAGATCACGTTGTCCATGCTCACCAGCGGATCGGTGGCGCCGGTGACCGGCTCCTCGTCGAACACGTCGAGTGCGGCGAATCCCGGCCGTCCGGCGCGCAGCGCCGCGAGCAGCGCGCCGTCCTCCACCAGACCCGCGCGGCTGGTGTTGACCAGCAGCGAATCGGGTTTCATCGCCGCCAGATCGGCCGCGGTGACGATGCCGCGCGTCTCCGGGATCAGGCGCAGATGCAGGCTGAGCACGTCGGAGGAAGCGAAGAAGGCACGCTGATCGGTCGCGACGTCGAAGCCATCGGCGCGCGCGCGCTGGAGGCTGCTCTCCCTGCCCCAGACCTGCACCTTCATGTCGAATGCGCGACCGTACCCGGCCACGAGTGCGCCGATCCAGCCGTAGCCGAAGATGCCGAGCGTGAGCCCGCGCAGCCCGCGCCCGAGGCGCGTCTGCCAGCGGCCTTCGCGCAGGGCCTGCGCCTCCTGCGGGATGAAGCGCAGCGAGGCGATGATCAGTCCCCACGTGAGCTCTGCAGTCGTGTACGAGGCGCCGGTGCGCAGCGTGCAGACAAGCACGCCGCGCTGCGTGCAGGCAGGCACGTCGATGTGCGGAATGACGCCGGTCTGGCTGATGACGCGCAGGTTCGGGAGCCGATCGAGCACCTGTGCCGTGATCTTCGTGCGCTCGCGCGACAGCACCAGCGCATCGAACTCGCCGAGCCTGCGCCCCAGCTCGTCGATGTCGGTGACGGCATCGCGAAACACCGTGACGCGGTGCCCTGCGAGGAGCTTCCACGCCTCGAGCGTGGGAACCACACCCACGAAATCATCAAGAACCGCGATCTTCAAGCCGCATGATCTCCCAGCACGTCCGCCTCCGCAGCCGCACTCACGGCCGCGCGCCATCTGCAGGGTCGTCAACCGCGAACACGGGCGAGAGTCTTGCCGTGCGCAGGCTTCCCCGCAACCCCGATGCTCGCTCAGCCCGCGGGCGAAGTCCAGCCGCAAGCCCGCGCGCTGCCGGGACGTACTGCCGGCGCCGGGTTCATGCATCATCGTCACTTCCGAGGAAACGAGGCGAGGTGCACGATGGACGAGGTGCTCGGCTACGAGAGCCGTGACCAGATCGCGGTGATCACGCTGAACCGGCCGGCGAAGCGCAACGCCGTCGACGAGGCGATGGCGGTTGCGCTGCGCGCAGCGTGGCTGCGGTTCCAGGCCGGTGAGGATCGGGTGGCGGTGATCACCGGCGCCGGCGGTCACTTCTGCGGCGGCATGGACATCAAGGCGCCGCCGCAGGATTTCGGCAGCAGCATTCCCGGCGTGGCGATGCCGCTGGACAAGCCGGTGATCGCAGCGGTGCCCGGCTGGTGCGCCGGCGGGGGCGTGGTGATCGTCCAGCACTGCGACCTGTGCGTGGCGGCCACGGACGCACGATTCGTGTTTCCCGAAGCGCGCGTGGGCACCACCGGCGGCATGATCGCGGGGCTCGCCACACGCATGCCGCACAAGGTGGCGATGGAGCTGATGCTGCTCGGCGAGCCGCTCACCGCGCAACGCGCCTACGACGTCGGCTTCGTCAACCGGCTCGTCGAGCCCGGCCAGGAACTCGCGGCGGCGATGACGATGGCGCGCACCCTCGCCGAATCGGCACCGCTCGTGCTGTCGACGCTCAAGCGCTACGTCGATTCGCTGGTGGCGCCCAGCCCCACCTACACCGCGGCGATGGTCCGCAATGAGGTGGGGCGTCTGCGCGCGAGCGAGGACTTCGCCGAGGGCGTTGCCGCGTTCAAGGCGAAGCGCAAGCCCGCGTTCAAGGGGCGGTGATCAGTTCAGCTGCGTGACGAACTTGGTCACCAGATAGCCGTCGAAGGTCTCCGCCCCGCCCTCGCTGCCGTAGCCGCTGTCCTTGATGCCGCCGAACGGGGTCTCGGAGAGCGCGATGCCGAAGTGATTGATGTTGACCATGCCGGCTTCGAGCGCGTTGGCGATTGCCGTTGCATGGCGCGAGGAGCGGGTGAACGCGTAGGACGCGAGCCCGTAGGGCAGGCTGTTCGCACGGCGAACCACTTCGTCGAAGTCCTTGAATCGCACGATTGGCGCGATCGGCCCGAACGGCTCCTGCGTCATCAGGCGGCTGTCGTCAGGCACGTCGGTGATCACCGTCGGCTCGAAGAAGTTGCCGGCCGCGCCGAGCTTGTGGCCGCCCAGCACGATCTTCGCCCCGCGCGCGTCAGCGTCCTCGACGAAGCTCTGCATCGTCGGCACGCGCCGCTGGTGCGCGAGCGGCCCCATCTTCGTATCCTTCTCCAGACCGCTGCCCACCTTGAGCGCTGCGGTCACCTGCGAGAACTTCTCGAGGAAACGGTCGTACGCCTGTTCGTGCACGTACATGCGCGAGGGCGACACGCAGACCTGCCCGGCGTTGCGGTACTTCAGGCCGGCGAGCAGTTCGGCCGCACGCTCGACGTCCGCATCCGCGAACACGATCGCCGGGGAGTGTCCGCCCAGCTCCATCGTGCAGCGCTTCATCAGCGAGCCGGCGAGCGCCGCCAGCTGCTTGCCCACCGGTACCGAGCCGGTGAACGAGATCTTGCGCACGATCGGCGAGCGGATCAGGTAATCGGACACCTCGGCCGGCACGCCCCACACGAGATTGAGGCAGCCCGCGGGCAGGCCGGCGTCGGCGAACACGCGCGCCAGCGCGACGACCGCGCTCGGCGCGTCCTCGGGGCCCTTGAGCACCAGCGTGCACCCCGAGCCCGCGGCCGCGACCACCTTGCGGATCGCCTGATTGAACGGGAAGTTCCACGGCGTGAACGCCGCGCACACGCCGATCGGTTCGCGCAGCACCAGCTGACGCACGCCGTCGACGCGCGGCGGGATCACCCGGCCGTAGATGCGGCGGCACTCCTCGGCGTGCCACTCCGCGTGCTCGGCCCCGCCATTGACCTCGGCGAGCGCCTCGTTATAAGGCTTGCCCATGTCGAGCACGATGCCGCGCGCGATCTCCGGAGCGCGCTCCCGGATCAGTTCCGCGGCCCGGCGCAGCACCTTCGAGCGCTCCACCGGCGAACTCCTGCGCCAGGTCTGGAATGCCCGATCAGCCGCGGCAAGCGCGTGGTCGAGGTCCTCGCGCGTGGCGTGCGGCAGCTTGCCGACGGCGGTACCGGTCGCCGGGTTGAGCACGTCCTGCTGCCTGCGCCCGTCAGCTGCGAGGAACTGGCCATCGATGAACAGGAAGAGATCCGGGTAGGCCGGGGCGTTGACGGTATCCATGCGTGGCTCCTTGGCAGTGCTGCTGCGGGGGCCGTAGAGTAGCGCTGCCCGGCATCCGGGTTCAACCTCGCGCGGCCACGATGCCGCGCTGCTTGCCTGCCGCCGGCGCTTCCCTGCGTGCTGTCGGCAACTCGGCGGCCTCTGCAGCGCGGGCAGCTGGCCACCGGCCTGGGCTGCGCACCGGCCGCCACGTCCGGCGCGCAGCAGCGGCGGCGAACAGCCTCAGCGCGCGGTCTCGGCCAGCAGCCGCTCGATCTCGCGTCGCAGCCTGGCGTCGTCGGGCGCGATGCGCGTGTCGAAACTCTGCACGCGGTTGCCGCTGCGGTCGATCAGGTACTTGTGGAAGTTCCAGCCGGGGGCAACTCCGCTGCGTTGCGCGAGCTGGCGATAGAACGCGTTGGCCCCGTTGCCGCGGACTTCGGTGCGTTCGAACATCGGAAACGACACGCCGTAGTTGAGCTTGCAGAACTCGGCGATCTCCTTGCTGCTGCCCAATTCCTGCTGTCCGAAGTCATTGGACGGGAACCCGAGGACGGTGAGACCCCGCGCGCCAAGCTTGCGGTGCAATGCCTCGAGCTGCTCGTACTGCGGCGTGAAGCCGCACTGGCTCGCCGTGTTCACCACGAGCACGACCCGACCGGCGAACTGGCACAGCGACGCGGGTTTGCCGCTCACCAGTTCGGGAAACCGGTGATCGAGCAGCGGCGGACAGCCTGCGGCCTGCGCCGGAAGCGTCGCGCCGGCGGCGCAGGCGCACGCGAGCGCGCGCAGTACCGCCCTGCGCGGCAGATCAGCGCGGCGATCGTTCGCGGCATCGGACAGCAGTGGCATCGTCAGCACTCCGGGGCAGGCAGAACACGGGCGCGACGAGTGTAGCGTCCGCGTTCAGTCTGCCCTGGCGCCGGATGACTTGACCACCGCCACCCACTTCTTCAGTTCGCTGCGGATGTAGGCGGCGAGCTGCTCGGGCGTCGAGGGCGCTGCCGGATCGAAACCGGCGGCAGCCATCCGCTCCTTCAGGTCGCTGCTGCCCAGCGCCTTGACCGTGGCCAGATTGAGCTGGTTCACGATCTCGCGCCGAATGCCGGCCGGCGCCACCAGCGCGTACCAGACCACGACGTCGAAGCCGGGTACACCCGCCTCGATGACGGTGGGGGTGTCCGGCAGTGTCAGCTGCCGCTGGGCGCTGGTCACCGCGAGGGCGCGCAGCTTGCCCGCGCGCACCTGCGGCAGCGCGGAGGAGAGGCTGGCGAACATGAACTGCAGACGGCCGGCCAGCAGATCGTTGAGCGCCTCCACCGCGCCCTTGTACGGCACGTGCGTGGTCTTGAGTCCGAGCATGGTGTTGAACAGTTCGCCCGACAGGTGCACGGTGGTGCCGCTGCCCGACGAGCCGAAGTTGAGCTCACCCGGCTTCGCCCGCGCGGCCGCGATCAGCTCCTTGACCGACTGCAGGGGCGTGGACGGCGTGACCACGAGCACGTTGGGGCTGGTGGCCACCATCGCCACCGGCGCGAAATCGCGGATCGGGTCGTAGGGCAGCTTCTCGTACAGACCGGCATTGATTGCGTGCGTGCCGGTGGTGGCCATCATCAGCGTGTAGCCGTCGGGATTGCTCCTGGCCGCGATCGAGGCCGCGATGTTGCCCCCGGCGCCGGGCCGGTTGTCGACCACGACCGACTGGCGCAGGAGTTCGGACAGGCTGGGCTGGATTACCCGCGCGACCAGATCGCCGGCGCTGCCGGGGGTGAACGGCGAGATGATCCGCACGGTGCGCACCGGCCACGCCCCCTCGGCCTGAGCGGCGACCTCGCCTGCCGCCATGAACGTGCACGCGAGGGCTGCGACGCCCAGCGCGTTGCCGCGCCTGCGTCCGGTCGGACAGTAGGTCATTGCAGTGCTCCAGCGGGCATCACGGTCGTCATGAAACGGTAGCTGTTGTTGACGACAAAACGCGGATCGGACCTGACGATCGCCATGAACGCGCGATGGCCGCTGCGCGTGCGTCCGACCAGGCACCCGGCACTGGCGCGGCCGATGTCGGCTTTCGGCAGGTCGAATCCCCAGTGCTGGTTGATGCCGAACATCCCCTCGAACACACGGTCGCCGGCACGCTCGAAGTCCTGATCGAGATCACGATGGACCCGGATCGGGCGGGTCTGGACCAGCGCCTCGTGCGCGCTCGGTCGCCCGGCCATGTGGGTGCCGACCGACCACGCCTTGTACTGGCCGAAGGCGATGCGTGCCGCGCCGTTCGGGTCGAGCTTCTCGACGAGCGTGTAGTGGCGCCCGGGCTCGCTGGTGGCCTCCCACGCGTCCACGATGACCGGGTTGCCGGCTCGATTCACCCGCAGGATCAGACGCAGGTCGTTGAACGCGTTCGGCGCATCGGAGTTGGGTGTGCCATCAGGGTCGATGCCCTCGATGTACACGATGTTCACGCACTCGGGATGGCGGTTGAGCCAGAAGCCCTGGCGCTGCATCGACTGTACGATGCGTCCGGTGAAGCCGTCGCTGCGGTGCACGGGAAACAGCCCGTCGGCTTCGTCGCCGAGCAGCAGGCGCGCGGCAGCGCCATCGAGGTACGGCTGTCCGGCGCGGCCGATCTTGCGCAGGAACTGCGTCATCGCCCACAGCGACACCGGGCCGAACTCGCCGTCGACCACGGGGTCGAGCAGGCCGATCCGGCCCAGCCGCTGCTGGACCTCGCGCGTGAGCGTGACGTCGGCGCCAATGAGCGCCAGCGCAATCGGGCGCTCGCCGGCTGCAAGCTCGTCAAGGGTCATCTGGCCGCCTCCCCCGCTACGCGAAGCGCAGTGGCACTGCGGCGACAGAATACACCTCGCGCCGTCCGGCGGCCGGGCACCCGACCTCACGCGGCCGCAGGAG
>CANGUQ010000183.1 GCA_947456915.1 Betaproteobacteria bacterium | reverse complement strand
GGCAGGGACGATCGGCCTTGCAGCCGGCGAGCGGGGGCTCGCACGGCGCGGCGGCGGATCGCGCTGCGCGGCCGTCGTCGCTGGCAGGGCCGGCCTCCCGTGCCGCGGAAGCCACAGGGCGAGCGGTACGGCCAGGAAGCCGATGGCGCTGGCCACGAGAATCGCGGAGGTGTAGCTGCCCGAGTGATCGAACAGCACGCCGCCAGGCCAGCCACCCAGGGTCATGCCGGTGCTGCCGCCGATCATCTGGAACGAGAAGCTCTCTCTCTCAGCGCATCTGCAGCTGCAGTTCGGCCCAGCCGGTCCAGATGATCTCGATGCCGATGCACAGCAGCACGAAGGCCATGATGCGCATCAGCACGAGCATGCCGACCTCGCCGAGGCGGTCGAGCAGCCGTGTCGCGTGTCGGTAGACGAGGTAGATCACCAGCACGGTCAGTGTGGCACCCGCGACGGCGACGACAGCGCCGGCCAGGTACAGCGCTGGCGTGGAGGGCAGCTTGGCGCCGAGCGCGATCGATGCCGCGATCGTGCCCGGCCCCGCCGTCAGCGGGAACGTGATAGGGAAGAAGCTGCGCTCGACGATCTGCGCCTCGGTCAGCGTGGCCGGCTGCGCCCGCACCACGGCCGATCGCACCTCGTCGTCGGCACTGCTCATCAGCATGCGCCAGGCCGAGGCGGCAACCAGCAGCCCGCCGGCCACGCGCACGATCGGCAGCGAGATGCCGAAGAAGTCGAGCACGTAGGTGCCCACCAGCATCGAGCCGACCAGGATGCACCAGCAGTTGATGGCCACCTGGCGGGCGAGCCTTGCGATGCTCTGCGGGTCCCTGCCCGCGGTGGCCATGAACACCGGCGCACCGGACAGCGGGTTGATGATCGGCAGCAGCGTGAGCGGCACGATCACGAGGGAGGGCAGCAGGTCCGTGAGCGAGGGGGCTGTCATGGTCGAGGGGTGTGGCCGATGAGCGAGCCGCGGTTGGCAACTGCATCGGGAGCGGGGGGCAGGCCGCGACCGCTGGCCAACCGGGACAGTGCCCCCGGTTTGTGCGCGGATCCGGGCCGGGTAACGGTGTCGCCGCTGCGGCAGGTCCCGATGTTGGCGCCCGCGATGGCCGGTGACAAGAACCCGCTGGCGTTCAGGCACGCGCGGCGCCGCGCCTCGGCGAAGCTCGCTGCCACGGCGTTGCCGGTCGGCGGGGCCGACCGACGGCATTCGCGTTCCACGCTGCGCTCGCAGGCCCCGTCCAGGCTCATCGCCCCTCTGGCGCCGGGCGCGCCTGCTCCACCCGCTCCGCCAGCCGTCGCGTCAGGGGTGTGGGCGCCATCCAGGTATAGGTCTGCGTCGCCAGCGTGGCTGGCGTGAGCGCAGGCACGTCGACATCGCGGGCGACACCATCATCGTCGACGAGGAGCCGCAGTTCGCCGCGATCCAGCGCTGCGCCCACCGCGCGCAGCACCTCCTGCGGCGCCATGCTCCAGCGCTCTGCGGCAACGGCGACGAGGTTCTGCACGGTGTCGCCGTCGAGCACGAAAGCGAGCATCTCGGCGTCAAATTCCTGCACGTTCACGCGCTGCATGAAGGCGTGGCGCTGCGGCAGTGCGAGGTGGCGTTCCTGCGGCCCGATCCGGGGTTCATGCCAGACTGCTGACACCGTGAATGTTCGAGCAGGAGCCGGATCATGGCGCGCGCAGCCCCCCTTTGCTAAGCTGAAAACTCTGATGTGGAGGACGACTGATGACTTCGATCCAGAAAACGTTTCCTGCCCGTGGCTGGCCGGTGGGCGCAGCCTTGCTTGGTCTCGCCCTGTGCGCACAGGGCGCGTCGGCGCAGACGCGGCCCGAGCGCAATCCGTTTCTGTCCGCCGATATCTACGGCGTCACGCACATCAATCCGGGCAAGCAGAACAGCATCCCGTACAAGATCCCCCTGCGCGAGAAGAAGGTCGATCTCGATGCCCTCACCCCGGTGTGGGGCGGACCGGTCAACAATTCTACCTACGCCTCGGCGCGTCCGGGGTTCTTCTGGTCCGTCTCCACTGACCGGGTGGCACTGATCGACGCGCGCAACGGCAAGTGGCAGAAGGTTGCGGACATCGACCTGCCCGGAGCCAAGCGCCGGTCGCGTGATGAACTGCAGCGGATCGCGAAGTTCAGGTACGCGGACATGCCGTCTGCCGAGGCGCACCTGAAGGGCATCCTCGGTCCGGCGCCGGGTGCTGTCCTGCCGGCTGGCATCTACGCGCTGGTGAGCAACCAGGACTACGTCTACGCCAACGCGGGCACGATCGTCTCGGCGATCGGACTGATCGACCGGAACAACCCGTCCAAGGGGCTCGAGGTCAAGGCGCGATTCGACACCGCCACCATCATTCCGCCCACCAGCGTGTTCGACGAGCCGCCGAGGGTGGGGCTCGTGGGCATGAACATGACCTACGACGGCCACATCGTGATCGGTGCGCTGAACGGTGTCGCCGTGGTGGACGCGGCGTTGAAGAAGGGCCAGTTCCTCAAGTTCGACGACGACAACCAGATGTCCACCAACTCGCTGGCGGTCGACTCCGCCGGCGGCATCTACGTGGCGACGGGCTCGAAGAAGCCGCGGCTGCCGGGCGTGATGCACAAGCTCGTCTGGAAGGGCGGACGGCTGTCGAACGATCCGAAGGACGGAGCATGGACGGCCCAGTACGACGGTGGTGACTGGCCGCCTGCCATCAAGGCCGGAACCGGCACTGGCTCGACGCCGACGCTGATGGGCTTCGGCGACAACGAGGACAAGCTCGTTCTCATCACCGACGGGGCGAACCGCATGAAGCTGGTGGCGTTCTGGCGCGACGCCATTCCCGCCGATGCCCGTCAGGTGCCCGGCGCGCTGTCGCCGCGCATCGCCGATCAGAAGCCGGTGTCCGCAGGGATCTCCGAGCAGCGCAAGTGGCTCCAGTCGGAGCAGACGATCATCGTTGCCGGGTACGGTGCGTTCGTGGTCAACAACCTCATCGAGGAAGGGCACCCTGATCGCATCATCGACGTGATGACGGTCGGCCCGGTGCACGCGCCGCCGAGCGGTGTCGAGAAGATCGTCTGGAACGAGAAGGAAAACCGTTTCTACTCCGCCTGGGCTCGCGGCGATGTGGTGTCCGTCAGCATGGTGCCGGTGATGAGCACCGGCGCCAACGCCGTCTTCGTCAGCGGTTACAGCAAGGCGGCAGGGTGGGAAGTGACCGGGCTCGACTGGGACACCGGGCGCACCGTTTCGCGCACGATCTTCGGCCACAACAACAAGGGCAACGGGGCGTACGCGATCCTGCAATTCCTCGAAAACGGCGACATGCTGTTCAACTCGGTCATCGGCCCCTACCGCGTTCCGATGCGGTGAGCCGCAGGCAGGCAGTCTGTGCTGTCGCCGCGGGCGAGCCGCTGGCAGATCGCGGCGACAGTGGCCTGAGCCCGGTGCGGGTGGGCCAAGGGGGGCGCGAGCACTGCACGTTCATCGACCGGCGCAGCGTGCGGCCGCAGCTCGCGCGCGAGGTGGCGGCGGCCGCTGCGGCGCGCCGCTATGGACATCGGGTCGACCCCGAGCGCGGCCGCCAGCTGCGACTGCCGTCTGCCGGCCCGTCGGTGCCGGGCGTCAAGGCTGCGGCGCAGCGCTGACCGTGGGCATGCGTCGCCGCTTCATGCTGGGAAGCACGGCGGTGGCTGGCGCACTCGTCATCGGCTGGGGGCTGGTGCCACCGCGCCAGCGACTCACCGGCAGTGCGCCCCTGCCGGTGGTGCCGCAGCGGTGGGCGTTCAACGGCTGGGTCAGGATCGGCAGCGACAACGGCGTGGTCGTGCAGGTGCCCAGGAGCGAGATGGGTCAGGGGGTCCACACCGCGCTGGCGATGCTGCTGGCTGACGAGCTGGATGCCGACTGGGCAGCCGTGCGCGTCGAGCACCCGCCGCTCGACGCCATCTACAACAACCAGGCTGCGGTGATCGACGGCCTGCCCTTCCACCCGGACAGCAACGGGCTGGTCAAGCGTCTGGCGGGATGGTTGACGGCCAAGGTGATGCGCGAGTTCGGCCTGCAGTTCACGGGCGGATCCAGCAGCGTGAAGGATCTGTGGTTCCCGATGCGCGAGGCGGGGGCTTCGGCGCGTGCGATGCTGGTGGCCGCGGCGGCGGCGCAGTGGGGCGTGAAGGTCGACGAGGTACAGGTCGCGAGCGGCGTGCTGAGCCACGCCTCGGGCCGTCGCCTGACCTTCGGTGAGCTGGCCGCGAGCGCGGCGCAGCAGCCGCTGCCGCGCAGGGTGGTGCTGAAGACGCCGGCGCAGTTCAGGCTGCTGGGCCAGTCACGTCCGCGGCTGGAGTCGACCGACAAGATCACCGGCCGCGCCGTCTTCGGGCTCGACGTGCAGTTGCCCGGCATGCTCTACGCCACGGTGAGCCTGTGCCCCACGCTGGGTGGCCGCGTGAAGACCTTCGACGGCGCCGCGGCGCTGAAGATGCCTGGCGTCAGGCGGGTGCTGGCCGTGGGCGCGCACCGGGGCGGCACGGCCGGTGTGGCCGTCATCGCCGACACGCCGTGGCAGGCGATGAAGGGCCTCGCAGCCGTGGTCGTGCAGTGGGACGAAGACGTGGCTGCAGCGCAGTTCGACAGCGCCTCGGCGCTGCAGCGGCTGGCACGGAGCCTGGATACCGATACCGGCATCGCCTACTTCAGCGAGGGCGATGCGGCTGGCGCAATCGCCGGTGCGGCCACCGTGGTCAGGGCCGAGTACAGCGCACCGTGGCTGCCGCACATGGCGCTGGAGCCGATCAACTGCACGGTGCAGGCAGGCGAGGGGACAGCGACCGTCTGGGTGCCGACGCAGGTGCCGGGGCTGGCGCGGCGTGCGGTGGCAGATGCGCTGGGGCTGGACAGTGCAGCCGTGACCGTCAACGTCACCTTGCTGGGCGGCGGATTCGGCCGCCGGCTGGAAGTCGACTACGTGGGCCCCGCCGCCGAGATTGCGCAGGCAGTCAGGGGCACACCGGTGCAGACGTTCTGGAGCCGCGCCGAGGATACGCGGCACGACTTCTACCGGCCGGCCGCCATCGCGCGCTGGCAGGCGGGCCTGGACGCGCAAGGCCGACTGCTGGGCATCAGCGCAGTGAGCGCGGGCCAGGCCATCGTGCCGCAGTTCGTCGAACGCGTGTTCGGTCTGCCGGGCGGCCCGCTGGACAAGACCGCGCTGGAGGGATCCCACGATCAGCCGTACGCGTGGCCGGCCGCGCGCTTCGCGCATGTGCGTGCAGATCTGCCCGTGCCGGTCGGCTTCTGGCGCAGCGTCGGCCACTCCCATCAGGCTTTCTTCAAGGAGAGCTTCGTGGACGAGCTGGCCACTGTGGCGAAACAGGACGCGGTGGCCTTCCGCCTCGCGCTGCTGCAGCGACACCCGCGCGCGGCCGCAGTACTGAAGCTCGCTGCCGAGAAGGCCGGCTGGGGGCAGCCGCTGGCCCCGTTGCCCGACGGGACGAAGCGCGCCCGCGGCGTGGCGCTGCACCGCAGTTTCGGCACCACCGTTGCCCAGGTCGTGGAGGTCTCGGTGGGTGCGGACAAGGCCATCCGCGTGCACCGCGTGGTGGCTGCGGTGGACTGCGGCTTCGCGGTGAATCCCGACCACGTCGCTCAGCAGATCGAGAGCAGTGTGGTCTTCGGCCTGTCGGCAGCGCTGGGCGGGCGCATCGACATCGAGCAGGGCCGCGTCCGGCAGAGCAACTTCCACGATGTGCCGCCGCTGCGGATCGACGCCTGCCCCGAGATCGAGACCTTCATCCTTCCCGGCACCCAGCCACCCGAAGGCATGGGCGAGCCCGGCCTGCCGCCACTGGCGCCCGCAGTGGCCGGCGCGGTGTACGCGCTCACCGGGAAGCGCCTGCGCAGCCTGCCGCTGCAACTGAGCTGAGCCCATGGCGAGGACGATCCGGATCAACGGCAAGGACACCGCGGTACAGGCCGAACCCGACACGCCGCTGCTGTGGATGTTGCGCGCTGAACTCGGCCTGACCGGCACCAAGTTCGGCTGCGGCGCAGCGCTGTGTGGCGCCTGTACCGTGCACGTGGATGGCGAGCCGGTGCGCAGTTGCGTCACGCCGCTGGCCGCCGTCGAGTCGCGCGCGGTCACCACCATCGAGGGCCTGCAGGGCCGTGCCGCCGAGGCCGTGCGCGCCGCATGGCTGAAGCTCGACGTCGTCCAGTGCGGCTACTGCCAGAGCGGTCAGATCATGGCGGCCGCAGCGCTGCTGGCTCGCAACTTCAGGCCCACCGATGCCGACATCGACGCTGCGCTGGCCGGCAACGTGTGCCGGTGCGGTACCTACCCGCGCATCCGCGCTGCAATCCACGCCGCCGCCGCGCTGCTGGCCGTGGCTGCGCGCGATGACAGCGATCTCCACGCGCGTCGGAGTTCCTGAACACGGGCACCGGGGGCTATCGGGTGGCGCCGGTGCCGCCGGGCTCGTCGATGCGCAGCGTGCGGTTGACCGCGTTCGAGGGGCGGCGATAGAGTCGAGCCTCGATCAGAAGTCACGCGAAGTGTCGGTCCGGCGCGGATCGTCGGCGGGGAGGCGCACGGAAATGCCGAGGATGGCGGGGAAGGTAGCCTTCCTGACGGGTGCGGGTGCGGGCATCGCGAAGGCAAGCGCGAAGGCGTTCGCGCGCGAAGGCGCGAGGGTCGCGCTGTTCGAGATCGACGTGGCGGCGGGGCAGCGCGCCGAGCGCGAGATCCGCGACGCTGGTGGCGAGGCGCTGTTCATCGAGACCGATGTGACGCGCGACGCGTCGGTCCGCGCGGCGGTCGAGCGCACCATCGCGGCGTTCGGCAGGCTCGATGTGGTGATGAACTGCGCCGGCGGATCGTTGCAGGAGGATCGTGCGGTCCACGAGATGGATCTGGACGTCTGGCACCGCACGATCGCGCTGAACCTGCTGCACCCGTTCCTGTGCTGCCGACACGCGATTGCGCACCTGATCGCCGCCGGAGGCGGCTCGATCATCAACATGTCCTCGCACCTCGGGCTGACGGGGTCGGAGAAGCCCGCCTACGCTGCGTCGAAGGGCGGGGTCATGTCGTTCACGAAGACCGTCGCCGCGCAGTACGCGGATGCGGGTATCCGCTGCAATGCGATCGCGCCGGCCATCGTGCGCACCGAGCGCTCGATCACGCGCTGGGAGAACAAGGACTGGCTGCTCGCGGAGCATCCTTCCCCGGCCGTTCGGGCGCGCATCGCGAAACAGACGCTCTATCCGTTCTCGGTGGGCG
>CANGUQ010000182.1 GCA_947456915.1 Betaproteobacteria bacterium | reverse complement strand
CGCTGCGCGGGGTATCGCACCACGTCGAGCGGCGGCGTGCGGTGCGCGGGGTGATCGGGTCGGTGACGCGGGTGCGTCGCGCGCGCTGCCGCGGGCGCGGTGGCTAGTCGAGCTGTCCGCGCGCCAGTGCGTCGTCTGCCCAGGCGTCGAGGAGGGTGTGCAGCGCCGCCTCTGGCCACGGTGCGCAGCGTTCGGCGTAGTGCGCGAGGTGAGAGGCGGCGGCGAGTCTGCGTGACGGGGCGGGCTGGCCTGCGCTGGCCGCGGGGGCGAGGGTCTCGAGGGTGAGCTGCTGCTGCTTCTCGGCGGCGAGTTCGATCTGCTTGACCTGTTCGCGCAGGTGTCCGGATGACAGTGCGGTGAACGCACCGACGTCTGCCTTGAGCAGGCGCCGCACGCTGCGCAGCGGTTTGACCACCTGTTCGCGCCACGGGCGAGTGCCGGCGTCCAGCGCGGCGATCTGGTCGGCGTCGAGCATGCGCCCGCAGTCGGCGAGGTAGAGGAGAAACAGCAGCAGGTTGACGTCGGCTCCGCCTTCGTCCTGCAGCGCGAGGCAGGCGGGCGGTACTCCGGGTCGGCCGTACAGCCGCAGCGAGAACGCCCAGAAGGCGCTGTCGGCGCCGGTCGGGGGGGCTGCGGGTTCGCTCATGCGGCGCCCGGCTCGTCCTTCCAGCGCTTGACCAGTCGCGTGTCGATGCCGAACAGGTCGAGTGCGCGGCCGACCGTCTGGGTGACGATGTCGTCGAGAGTCTTCGGCCGGTGATAGAACGCAGGCACCGGCGGCATGATGATCGCGCCGTTGCGCGTGGCCTGTTCCATCAGTGCGATGTGTCCGGCGTGCAGCGGGGTTTCGCGCAGCAGCAGCACGACGCGGCGGCGCTCCTTCAGGCAGACGTCGGCCGCGCGCACGATCAGTTCGTCGTCGAAGGAGTTGGCGATGCCCGACAGTGTCTTTATGGAGCACGGCGCGATCAGCATGCCTTCGGTCTTGAACGACCCGCTGGAGATCGAGGCGCCGATGTCGCGATAGTTGTGCTGCGCCGAGGCGAGCCCCTTCACGTAGTCGAGGTCGAAGTCCGTTTCCTCGATCAGGGTGCGGGCGGCCGAAGGCGACATGACGAGATGCGACTCGACGTCGGGCAGCGACTTGAGGATTTCCAGCGCGCGTACGCCGTAGATGATGCCGGAGGCGCCGGTGATGCCGATGATCATCCGCTTCATGCCGTGTGGCCGTCGGCGGTGATTGCCGCGCGCGACCCCTTCGCTTGCACAGGGATCCTGAGCGTAGCAGAACGCCGGCAGGCGCTGCGCGCTAGAATCGCGGGCCATGTCCGAGCGCGACGAGAAGGTGCGACCGCAGACCCCCGCAGACATTCCGTGGTCGCAGCGGCTGCTGCACCGGTTCGATCCGGAGTTCGCGCACCACGCGGCGATCGCGGCGCTGCGGTTCGGGCTTGCGCCGAAGCCGGAGCCGTTCGATGACGCGATTCTGGCGACCTCGGTCTGGGGGCTGCGCTTCGCGAATCCGATCGGGCTGGCTGCAGGCTTCGACAAGGACGCGCAGGTGATCGGTCCGATGCTGGGGATCGGGTTCGGCTTCGTCGAGGCGGGTTCGGTCACGCCGCGCCCGCAGCCGGGCAATCCGAAGCCACGTCTGTTCCGGCTCGCCGAAGACCGGGCGGTGATCAACCGCTTCGGCTTCAACAGCGACGGTCTGGAGGCCTACGTCGCGCGCCTGCGCGCCTGCCGGGCCCGCGGCGATGTTGGTGGCCTCGTGGGTGCAAACGTGGGCAAGAACAAGGAAACGGTGGACGGCGCCGCGGACTACGTGCTGGGTGTGAGCGCGGTTGCGCCACTGGCCGACTACATCGTCTGCAACATCTCGTCGCCGAACACGCCGGGGCTGCGCTCGATGCAGGCGCGCGCGCCGATCGCCGATCTGCTCGCGCGCGTGATGCAGGCGCGCGATGCCGCGCTGCCGGCGGGCCGGCCCCTCCCGCCGCTGCTCGCCAAGGTCGGACCCGATCTGGACCAGGCGCAGGTCGAAGACATTGCGCAGGTCGCGCTGGAGACCGGGGTCGATGGTCTGATCGTCGGCAATACGACAGTCGAGCGACCGGCGGGGCTGCACAGTGTGCACGCGAGCGAGTCTGGCGGGCTGTCCGGGGCGCCGCTGCTGCCGGCTGCCAACCGTTGTCTCGCGCAGTTCGCGCGCGCGACCGCGGGCGCGCTGCCGATCATCGGCTGCGGCGGCGTGGCCAGCGGTGCCGACGCCTACGCGAAGATCCGCGCGGGCGCCTCGCTGGTGCAGTTGTACTCGGCCCTGGTGTTTCATGGCCCGGGGCTGGTGAACCGGATCAAGCGCGAACTGGCGGAACTGCTGCGGCGCGAGGGATTTGCCTCGGTCGCCGAGGCGGTGGGTGCCGACTGCCGCTGAGGCGGCCGGCAGCGCCGGACGGCGGCTGTGCAGCCGGGGCCGGCGGCGATCGAATCGGGACCCGGATTCCCGCGGGGCTGGACACGGCACGCCCTTTGCATAGAATTGCGCGCTTTTCATCGGGCGGCGGCGTTACGCGGGCCGATTCGCCCCTCGGAGGTCAGGCGCTCCACCAGAGTGCGCCGATAGACGGCTCGTGCACCGGATCGGCGCGACGGCCGCCCGCGGTTGATGCCCAACCCAACTCTCACCTTCCGCTGGAGATTTCGATGTCCGACGCTGCAGTCAAACCCCAGGCCAAGTCGCAAGCCAGACCTGCTGTCGCCAGCCGCAGCCGCCGCCGTGTCCTCGCTGGTGCGACGGCCGCTGGCGCAGCCGCGCTGGTTTCGCCTTACGCCAACGTGTATGCGCAGACCCCGCGCAAGGTCTCGGTGACGCTCGCCTGGCTGGTCAACGGTTCGAACTTCTGGCCGGTCATCGGTCGTGAGCGCGGCTTCTTCAAGAGCCGCGGCTTCGACGTCGAGGTGTCGCGCGGGTTCGGCTCGGGCGCCGCGACGCAGAGCGTCGCGAACGGCAAGTTCGACTTCGGCTTCGTGTTCACGCCCGGCATCGTCACCAATGCCGCGCGCGGGCTGATCACGCAGGCGGTCGCCACCGTCGGCTACGACGTGCTCATGGGTCTGGCCGTGCCGGAAAACTCGCCGATCCGCCGTGCCGCCGATCTGGACGGCCGCACCGTCGGCACCGTGCTGACCTCGGCGGAGTCGCCGTTCTTCAACGCGTGGCTGAACCGCCTGAAGGTCGACGGCTCGAAGATCACCCGCCAGAATCTGGACAGCCAGCTGATCGAGCGGGCCCTGATCAACAAGCAGGTCGATGCGGTCACCTGCGTGGGTACCAGTTCGCTGCCGGTGTTCCAGTCGCTCGGTTTCGACACCCGCTTCTTCAGCTGGGCAGCCGACGGTCTGGACTTCTATTCGGGCCAGGTGATCACGCGTCCGGACACGATCGAGAAGGACGCGGGCTTCGTGCAGGCCGTGGTGGACGCGATGATCGAGTCGCTCGTGTTCACGCTGCGCAACCCGGAAGAGTCGATCGACATCATCACCCGGGTGCAGCCGGAGATCGCTGCGGTGAAGGGCGGTCGCGAGAACTTCGCGCTCTCGCAGCAGCTCACGCAGTCGACCAACATCGCCGATGAGGCGATCAGGAACGGTATCGGCTGGGCGGACATGAAGAAGCTGCAGACGATGGCCGATCTCACGCTCAAGTTCGCGGTGCCCGACGGCAAGCCCTTCAGTGCCGAGCAGATCTGCACCAACCGCTTCGTCGGCAAGGTGCGCCTCTCGAACGCGGACTGGGACGGCGTGCGCAAGTACACCGCAGGCGTGCGCAAGCTGCTGACGAGCTGAGCGTTCGACCTTGGCTACCGCCGCAGCTACCTTGAGCTCCGCGCAGCTGGCGCGGCGTCGGGAGACGATCTCGACGCTGCGCCGTCTCGGCCTGCCGATCGCGTTCGCGGCGGCAGTGCTGCTCTTCTGGGAACTGGGCACGCGCTGGGCCCAGATCCCCGAGGTGCTGCTGCCGCCGCCCTCGGCAGTGCTCGATCGCCTGATCAACGCGTTCCCGCTGCTGATGAAGCATGCGTGGCCGACGATCTGGCAGAGTCTGGCCGGGTTCACGATCGCCACCGTGATGGGTATCACGCTCGCCTCGGCGCTGTCGGCCTCGAAGCTCATTCGCGAGACGCTGTATCCGAACGTGGTGTTCTTCCAGCTGATTCCGAAGATCGCGCTCGCGCCGCTGTTCGTGGTCTGGTTCGGCCTGGGGCCCGAGGCGCGCCTGTCGTTCTCGGTGTTCGTGAGCTTCTTTCCGGTGGTGATCGCCACGCTGGCCGGTCTGGACAACGTCGAGCGCGATCTGCTTCGTCTGTGTCGCGCGCTCGATGCCTCGAGCTGGCAGACCTTCGTCTCCGTGCGTCTGCCTCACGCCGTGCCGTACATCTTCAGCGGCATGAAGATCGCCTCGACCTTCGCCATCATCGGCGTGATCGTCGGCGAGTTCATCACCTCGCGCATGGGGCTGGGGTATCTGATCCTCTTCGCCTCGGCGCAGGCGGAAACGGCGCTGATCCTTGCCGCGATCTGCGTGCTGTGCGTGTTCGGCCTGTGCTTCTACGGGCTGGTGGCGATCGCCGAGAAGTGGACGATCCGCGTGTTCGGCGATGCGCCGCGCTGACGAGACAGGGACAGCCATGAACGACCCGCAGGCACACGCGATTCCCTGGCTCAATCCGCAGCCGGTTGCGCCTGACCGCAATGCGGTCTACCTGTCGTTGCGGCACACGCGCAAGGTCTACCAGACCCGCAGCGGCGACATCGAGGCGGTGGGGCTCGCCGATTGCGACATCGCCGCCGGCGAGTTCGTGTCGATCCTCGGCCCGAGCGGCTGCGGCAAGAGCACGTTGCTGTCGATGGTGGGCGGACTCGAGAGCGTCACCGAAGGCGAGATTCACGTGGAAGGAGCGCGCCTCTCCGGGCCGCGGCGCGACTTCGGCTACATCTTCCAGGACCCGACGCTGCTGCCGTGGAAGACGGTGCTCGACAACGTGCTGTTTCCGATCCGCACGCAGAAGCGTCCGGTCGACCAGTACGAGCCCGAGGCACACCGGCTGCTCGAGATGGTCGGGCTCGGCGAGTTCAAGTCGAAGCGCCCGCGCGAGCTCTCCGGCGGCATGCGCCAGCGCGTTGCCCTGTGCCGGGGGCTGATCAACGACCCGAAGCTGCTGCTGATGGACGAGCCGTTCTCGGCGCTGGACGCGATCTCGCGCGACGACATGAACCTGCTGCTGGTGAATCTCTGGGACAGGTATCACAAGACCGCACTGTTCGTGACGCACTCGATCCGCGAGGCGGTGTTCCTTGCCGATCGCGTGCTGGTGATGACGGCGCGGCCGTCGCGCATCGTCGCCGACCTGCGCCTGCCGTTCGGCCGCCCGCGCGATGTCACCGTGCAGGACACACCGGAGTTCAACCAGATCTGTGCGTTCCTGCGCGAGCAGATCCAGGCCGGCTATGCGCGTGCCGCCGCTGCGCAGGACGCCTGACCGGGTGTCGCCTCGGCGTGCCGTCGCGCCGGCGGCGTTTGCGCTGCCGTGCAGCGACGGATGAGCGAGCAGCGCTACATCCGGCCGACCACCGGCTTCTGGCAGCGCATGGTCGAACGCCGTGACCTCGCGTACTCGACCGAGCCGCCGTTTCGGTGGGGCTACCCGGTGCAGTTGCCCGACGGTCGCTGGCTCGAGTTGCCGATCCGGCAGCTCGCGGACGATCCCGATCGTGCGGTCGCTTCGCTGATTCCGAATCAGGCCTCGTTCGAGGTGGTGCGCTCGCTCGCGCAGTTCATGACGGCGCTGGCGCGACCGCTGGCCGCCGAGGTCGTGGTGGGGCCGCCGACGCTGGGCATGGCGCTGTCGCCGCTGGTTGCCGAAGGCCTCGGTTTCGAGCGCTACGTGCCGCTCGGCTACTCGCGCAAGTTCTGGTACCGCGAGGAACTCGCGCAGGACGTGCGCTCGCTGACCGCGCCCGGTGCCGGGAAGAAGATCTACCTCGATCCGAATCAGGTCGACCTCATCGCGCGTCGTCGCGTGGTGATCGTCGATGACACCGTGTCCAACGGCACCACGCTTGCCTCGGTGCTGGCACTGATGGCGACCGCGCAGGCAACGGTGGCAGGCGTGGTGGTGGCGATGCGGCAGGGTCAGGGCTGGCGCGACGTCGCGCAGCGTGCCGGATGTCCGGTGCTGGGCGTGTTCGACACCCCGCGGCTCAGGTGGACGGGCGAGGGGTGGGACCGGCAGCCTCGATAGCGCCCGTGCGCAGCCGGGCGCGGGTGCCGGCGACCCCGTCATCGCGCAGCGCGCGCACCACGTCGTGATCTGCCGTGCGCAGGATGGCTGGCTAGCGCGCCGGCAGCCGCGCCATGTACACGCCTGCGGCGACGATGACCGCCGAGCCCAGCACCAGCCACAGGTCGGGCCACTCGTTCCAGAACACGAGGCCGAGCAGCGTGGCCCAGAGCAGCCCCGTGTACTTGAACGGGGTGACGACCGCGGCCGGGGCGAGGCGCAGCGATTCGATCATCGTCCAGTGCGCGCCCACGTTGAACAGCGCTGCCAGCAGGAACCAGCCGAAGCTGATCGCGGTGAGTTCGACCCACTGTGCCTGCGCGAGCAGTCCGCCGCCGATGCCGACGAACAGGGTGGACCAGAACAGGATGGACATCGAGTGGTCGGTGCGCGCGAGCTGCCGGGTCACGATGTCGCGCAATGAATTGATCATCGCGCCCGCCAGCGGCAGCAGCAGCGCCCACTCGAACCCCGCTCCACCCGGGCGCACGATGATCAGCACGCCGGCAAACCCCGACCAGATCGCGATCCACATTCGCGGAGAGACCTTCTCGCCCAGCAGTGGCGCCGAGAGCATCGCGACGAACAGTGGACTTACGAACGCGATCGCGGTGACCAGCGCCAGCGGCAGCAGGTGGATCGCGGTGAGGATGGCGAACGTGCCGGAGAGGAACAGCGCGGTGCGCAGCGCGTGGCCGCGCAGATTCACCACCCGCAGCACCTTCGGTCCACCCAGCCACAGCGCCCAGGGCAGGATGATCAGCACCGCGAGCCCCTGGCGCAGTGCGATCACCTGGCCGAGCGGGTAGGTGGCCATCAGATGCTTGGAGATCGCATCGCCGAGCATCAGGAACAGTGCGGCGGCGATCATCGCGAAGATCCCGAGCGTGCGCGCGCTGTGGCGCGCGGGTCCTGCGGCGGGGGCCTCGGGGCTGGCGATCT
>CANGUQ010000181.1 GCA_947456915.1 Betaproteobacteria bacterium | reverse complement strand
TGAGAGACTTCTTCGACCCGAACGACCGAGAAAAGCCTCTTTCTGTCATATCGCGTCGCTTCAGAAGTGTGCGACCAGCACGCCGTATCGCTCGGCCAGGTAGTCGACGATCACCTTCGTATCGGTAGAGTGCAGGCGCTCGCCGAAGCGGTGGAACTTCTCCGCGTTCACAAACGTGTGGTTCGCGGGATCCAAGATCAGGTTCGGGCACCCCTGGTGGGCGTCACCGACGAGTGCGACGATCTCGCGGCGTGGCCTCGGGTACGCGATGTACCGGATGTCGAGCTGCCTGCGCAACTCGGGGCAGCAGCCGAGCACGCCTTCGAGGAACGCACAGTCGGGGCAGTAGTACTTCTTGCCCTCGCAGTCGCGGGCGCTGTCGGTGAAGCCGGGCGTAAGCAGGAAGAGAATGTCCATTTGCGGGTCTGCGAGGGGACGATGTGTGGGGGTGGTTGGGGAAGGCATGGACCGGCTTTTACAGCGGCGATGTCCGGAATCGTTGCGCGAGCAGGCCAGTCGCCGCGTCGAGGTCAAGGTCGGCTACGAGCAGGCCGTCGTGACCATATGGCTGGAAGCTCAGCAGCGTGCCATCCGGGTTGGCGATCGCGGATGTCGTGCCGGAGCCTTCACTCGCGGCGTTCACCGACGCGAAGTAGCAGGTGTTCTCGGCGGCGCGGCACAGGATCGCTTTCTCATGGAACGTGTTGGCGGGATCCGCGAAGCGCGTCGGTCGGTAGCTCCCATGGTCGGCGACATGCGCGTGCGGATGAAAGACTACCTGCGCTCCGCGGCGTGCCGCCCAGCGCACCGTCTCCGGATATCGCCACCCTTCGTGGCAGATCACAACGCCGAAGGTGAGGGGGCCGGCCGTGAAGATCCGTCGCTGCGAGCCCAGCGCGGGGTATGTGGACTCCTCGGAAGGATCGATCTGGCACTTGTCCTGCCATCCCGCGACCGCGCCGTCGGCGTTGATGACGCACGTGGTGATCTGCCGGCCGATCGGGGTAGCGCGCTCGGTACCCAGAACAACCGTCATGCGGGCGGCCCGGGCGGCATCCGCGACGGCGGCCCACGCCTGCTCGAGAAACCCGTCCTCAGGGATCGGAGCTGCCGAACCTGGCCACCGGTATCCCGGGACGTAGCACTCGGGAAAGCAGAGCACCAGTGCACCGCGCTGGCCTGCTTCGGCCACAGCCGATCTCGCCAGGCTCACCGACTCCTCGGGCGTCGAGGGCACACGGATGTTGGCGAGGGCGATGCGGACGGAAGTCATGGCGACAATCCTCCTTTGTGCCGAAACGCCGCAGGAAACGAACGCGTCGTACGCGGGTAGTTCGCGGCGACGGCCGGTCCGGGCCGCAGGCCAACGCAGAATAGGACCCCTTGTGGTACCCGGCGGCGACGCGTCGTCAGTGATATGCGATCAGCTCGGAGCGACCCGCGACCAGAGTGGCGTCGGGCAGGGCGGTCACGTGCATTTCGGCGCCCTCCGCCGAGACCTGCAGGACCCGCAAGGCGCTGGTTGCCCTTCGGCGTGCCCAGTAGTGTGCGAGCACGCCATGGACCGAGCCGGTCGCCGGATCCTCGTCGATGCCCATCCATGGCCCGAAGCATCGGAACATGTAATCGTGGCCGGCCGTGTCGGCGACGGCCGAGACGACGACTTCCTGGAACATGTCGCAGCTCGCGGTCAATCGCGGGAAATCGGGCCTGAGCCGGCGCAGAGCGGCCGGCTGGAGTTCGAGGAACAGCGCGTGCAGTTCGCTGCAGTGGTCCGAGGCCAGGGGACGATCGATTCCCAGGGCCGCGAGGAGCGGGGCGGGAGAGGCGTACGGCACGGTCTGGTATTTGGGGTAGCGCATGACGATCCGACCATCATCGGTCTTCGAGACGGGCAACAGGCACTGCGGCCCGTCGAACACCAGCGTGCTCTGTCCGGTCACTCCGAAGGCCACGTGTGCGGCGGCAAGGGTGGCGTGGCCGCACGCGGTGATCGGCAGAACGGGGGTGCAGTTGCGGATGGCGTACCGGGCGTCGGCCCGATCGGATGGGAACAGGAATGTGGTGACCGCAACATCCGCCTTCCGGGCCATGTGCAGCATGAGGTCATCGGCCGGGGCGTGCGGGAGGAGAAAGACGGCCGTGGGCCCGCCCGCAAGGCCGGGCCCGACGAAGGTACGAACAGAAAATGCTTCGGCGTCCATGTCGTATGGCTCATTGTGTGAGAGTTGCTCGTGCGGGACGGCAGCGTCACGGGCTCTGAGGACGAATGAAGCGGATGCCGTACTTCGCACGGATCTCGTCTCGCTTGGCTTCATCGGCCGCGTCGGCAAGCCTCAGGCGGTTGAGCTCGGCGACAAAGTCATCGAAGCCGCCCGGGAAGAACAAGGTCAGGAACCGTGCCGGCGCGGCCGAGCGATTGCGGACCGCGTGCGGAATGCCGCGGGGAAGACTCGCCATCGCGCCTGCCTGGGCCGCGAAGACCTGGTCGCCGCACTGGAAATCGATCTCTCCCTCGAGCACGTAGTGCATCTCGTCGTCCCGCGCGTGCACATGCAGGGGCACGCCCTCGCCTGGCCCGAGCGTGACCTCGAATGCGCACCACGCGCCGCCGGTGCTCGCGGTCGACACGCGACGGACCAGACCATTGCCGAAGTCCTCGCCCACGCCGGGGCCGATCATCAGCGGATTCATGGTGCCTCCTCGACGACAACGCGGTCGCCGTGACTGGGCGGTGTGGAGACCAGCACGAGCACGAAATCGTACGAATCTCTGTTGCTGAGTCGGGGCGGCACCCGGGCCGCGACGGACAAACCATGATGTCTGGCAAGCACGACGGTACGTCTATCCGCCTCCAGCGTCGCTCGTGCCGAGAGTGCGGAGAAGAACTGATGGGCGTGATGATGGCAGTGGCGCACTTCATGGCGGCCGGAGGAGACCCGCTCCTGGATCACGCTGAGTCCCGGGGACTTGAGAAGGTGCCAGAGGTGGCAATCGCCACGCCAGACGGGGTGCTCCGCGGTTTGACTGGTGACGACGCTCATCATGCAGGTCTCCGAGTCAATCGATATGCACGAGCGCGTCGGGAGTGACGACGAGTGGTCGCGATGCGCGAGTTGGTGCGGCACGTACGGAAGCGACCGCGCTCACGGAGCGTTCTCCCGCATCACGGCTTGCGTCGGACGATGGTGTACCAGCAGAAGTACGACTTCTTCAGTTCGTCGCGGGACTTGCCCTCCGCGTAGCCGAGTTTCTCGAAGCAGTCGATGACCCAGTCCTGATCGAGCGCGTCGAAGGCGATGACCTCGAAGCCCTGCTTCTGGAACATCTCGCGAGGGAAGGGCGTCGTCCCGTCCGCCCAAGGGATGAACTCCTTGTCGGGCGGGTTCTGGGGCGGGCAGATGTTGTAGATGACGAAGACGCCACCCGGCCGCAGCGCGTCGTGGATGTGCTTCACGAACTCTTCGTTGCTCACGCCGAGGTGGACGAGCCGCTTCGGATCGACCGTCTGGCCCGGCGGGGGCGACGGGTGGATGTAGCCATTCTTGAGGGTGTTCTTGCTGGTGATGAGCGTGAAGCCGTCGCCGACTGCCTTCCGCAGCGGTTCCTCCGCGGGCCACTGACCGGTGTGGATCGAGACGGAGCCGTCGCCCATGACGCCGGTGTCGCCGGGCTCGCTGTAGAGGGCCGCGAAGAGCGGCTCGACGTCGACACCGTGCGCGTCGAAGCCGCAGTGGGCGAGGAGCTGAAGCTGGCCGATGGTGCCGTAGCCGTAGTCGAGGACCCTCGGCCTGGACCCTCGGGACACGTGGGGCGCGGCGAGATCGAGGACCCGTGCGTAGACCAGCGGCGAGCCATAGCCTGTTTCGTAGTAGAACTCGGGCGTACATTCGCGCGGGGTGAGCGTCGCCTTGTCATCCGCATTCATGGTCTCATAGACACGCTTGGAGACCGCGATTCCCTTCTCGCGGTTGCGGTAGACCGTCCGCGTTGACGGCTCGGAGAGTCTGCTCGTCGCGGCGAGGAACTCCCGCGCGAGAGCGGAGGGAACGATCGGCGTGAGCGCGTCAGCGTCCGATCTGAGCTTGTCGGTGATCTTGGGCGCCGCGGCCTGCGTTGGCGGCTCTGGCTGGATTGAGGGCTGCGGTGTCCCTTGCTGGGCCGTAGCGTACGAGCAGCATGCCAGCATGATGGCGAACACGATCTTGCGCTTCATGAACCACCTCATTATGCGGCGCGGGCAAGGCGGCTTAATGTGCAGCCGGCTCCTGCCATCGTTCCTTGGGTCCGACCTTCTCCATCCACAGTCGCTCTGGCGGGATGCGCGTGTAGCCGAACTTCTCGTACAGCCCGGCCGCGTCGCGCGTCGCGAGGCACCACCGACGCAGTCCCGCGAGCTGCGGGTGGCTTTCCAGCGCCTCCAAGAGCCTTCGCGCGACGCCCTGCCCGCGCCATCGCTCATCAACAAAGACGTCGCACAGCCATGCGAAAGTCGCCCGGTCCGTGACGACGCGGGCCAGACCGATCGTTCCTCCCGTCGTGTCTTCGATCGCGACTGCGGTGATGCTGTTCCGCAGGGCCTCGGCGACGATGTCGCGCCGGATGCCGGGCGACCAGTAGGTGCCGGCGAGGAACCGGTGGATGGCGTCGAGGTCCTGACGGGCTGGATCGAGCGTGATCGTGATGGGCATGGTGTTGAGGGTAGGTTGAAGGGCGCGCAGGCCAAGGAGTACACCCGGCAGGACCTCGAATACCATTGGTTCCCATGCCATCGATTACTCGTGTCTACGAGACGATCCTGTACGCCCCCGAACTGAGCGCGGTGGAGGCGTTCTACGCGGGTGTACTCGGCTTGGAGCCCCTGCCTCGCAACGGTGATCGTGGTGCGGTGTTCCGGGTCAACGACGAATCCGTGCTCATCGTGTTCGATGCCGCAAAGACCCGTTCGCCGCACGAACAGGTGCCCAGTCACGGAGCGACGGGCGAGGGGCACGTGGCCCTTTCGGTTCCGGATCTCCAGGCCTGGCGCGAGCGACTTGCCGAGTGCGGCATCGCGATCGAGCGTGAGGTCGAGTGGCCGCTCGGCGGACGCTCCCTCTACGTCCGCGATCCCGCCGGCAACTCGGTCGAGCTGGTCTACGGCCGCGTCTGGAACATCCCCGTGTCCGAGAAATCGCAGCAGGCGATGTGGAACGCGGTCGATCGGGCGCTTGAGGGATGGCTTGCTCCCGCCGACGAGGCACTGACGCGGACGATTACATCGGCGGCGCAGGCCGGCCTTCCGGAGATCGCCGTGGCGCCCGCGCAGGGACGCCTGCTCGAGGTGCTGGCCCGGGCGATCGGCGCGAGGCGCATCCTTGAGGTCGGTACGCTCGCGGGCTACAGCGCGATCTGGCTCGCGCGGGCCCTGCCGCCGGGTGGCGAGATGGTGACGCTGGAGCTGGATCCGGACCGGGCGCGGCTGGCGCGGGAGAATATCGACGGCGCTGGTCCTTCAGCGCGGGTCGAGGTGATGACGGGTCCGGCGGCACAGTCGCTCGACACGCTGATCGCCGCGGGCGTACCGCCGTTTGACCTGATCTTCATCGACGCGGACAAGCAGAGTTGCCCGCAGTACCTCGAACGCGCGGTCGCCTTGTCCCGCACCGGGACCGTCATCATCGTCGATAATGCCATCTGCAGGGGCCGCGTCATCGAAGCCGGCACCGGTGACCCGAATGTCAATGGCGTTCGGACGCTGATGGACCTCATCTCGCGCCATCCCCGGCTGCATGCCGCCGGTATTCAGACCGTCGGGGCCAAGGGGTACGACGGGCTGCTGGTGGCGTTGGTCAAGCAGGGCGCCGTGCCGCCCGCGCGATCCGCGGACCCGCTCGACTTGCTGCTGGGTCATGACGCGTGGGGGACAGGCGAGGTGCTGCGTGCGTGCGACGGTCTGAGCGAAGAGCAGTGGCACCGGCGTTTTGACATCGGCCCGGGATCGCTGCACGACACACTGACCCATATCGTCGGTGCGATGCTGCGGTGGGCTGATCGCATCGATGGACCACCCCGCGCGTTGCGGCCGACGATCGAGGACGGAACCCGGCGCACGCCGGCGGAGCTCCGGACGCTGTTGGAAGGGGCGGCAGCGGATCTGGCAGCGAGCGCCGCGCGGGCTCGCCAGCGAGCGCTCGGCACGCAGGTCGATGTCGCGCTCGGCGGGACACCCTGCCGCTTCACGCTCGGGGCGATGCTCGTGCATGTCACCACGCACGGCATGCACCACCGCGCACAGTGCCTAAACATGCTCCGCCACCTCGCCGTGCCCGGCGTCAGCGATCGACTGCCCGATCTCGATGCGCTGGAGTGGCAGCTGAGAGCCGGCACCGCCCCGTCGGCTGGCTGAACGTTCCACTCGGACGGGTCATGGCGGTTCCGTATCCGCACCGCAGACAGAGACAGCGCATGAATATCTCAGACATCCCTTTCGAGACCACTACTTGGGACGATGTCCCGCCCACCCGCCATGCTGGCCTCTCGGGCGAGGCGTTCTGGCGCACGCGCCACATCGGCCCGGAGAGCAACCGCATCCGTGTGCGCATGGTTGAGTACACGCCCGGCTACGTCGCCGATCACTGGTGCCAGAAGGGGCACGTGCTGCTTGTGCTGGAGGGTGAACTGGAGACCGTGCTGGCTGATGGCCGGGTGTTCACACTCAAGCCAGGGATGTCATACCACGTGGCGGATGGTGCTGAGCCGCATATGTCGCGGACTACGGCCGGGGCGAAGCTGTTCATTGTGGACTGACACGGACTTGCCGGCTCATGCGGAGCCGATGATCGCGTCCACCTCGATCTCGATCTTCATGCGCGGATCCGCGAGACCCGCCTGCATCATGGTGGCGGCCGGACGAATCTCGCCGAACGCCTTCCGCAGCGACGGCCAGGTGGCGGGAAAGTCTCGGGCGTCGGGCAGAAGGTATCGCACGCGGACAACATCTCGCATGGTCGCCCCTGCGTCGCGTAAGGCGGTCTCGATGTTGCGGAGGCACTGTTCTGTCTGTGTGACAATGTCGTCGGAGATTGTCATGGTCGTGTAGTCAAAGCCGGTTGTTCCGGAGACGTACACGCGATCAGCGCAGACGACCGCGCGGGAGTAGCCAATTTCGCGTTCGAACGAAGAGCCCGAAGAGACCAGTCGGCGGGGCATGTTCGGAGTTTAGCCATCCCGGGGCGGCCCTGTGCTTTGGGTGTGCCGCTGGGTGAAGCGGGTTGGCCCGCACGTTCGCCCGGGCAGGCAGTGGGGGGACGCGGGGAGCGGGGGGCGGGGAGTACG
>CANGUQ010000180.1 GCA_947456915.1 Betaproteobacteria bacterium | reverse complement strand
GCGGCAGCCCCGATCCGGAGCGGGTGGCGCGCGAGAAGGCGGCGGCGGAGAGCATCGAGCGCGCTGCGTCGCGCCTGTACAAGCGCCCCTACGAGCTGATCTGGGAGTCGCTGATGGCGGCTGTCGCCGACCGCAGGCTCGGCGTGGTGCAGGCTGATGCCGCAAGCGGCGTGATCGAGCTGCGCCACGGCGCGACGGCGACCAGCCCCGGTGAGCGCGTCGATATCCGCGTGACCCGCACGGTCGAGGGCGCGGTTCGCGTGGAAATCCGCTCGCGGCCGCTGATCGGACTCGCGCTCGCGCCGGACTGGCAGCGATTGCTGTTCGGCGACCTCGAGCAGCGTATCGCGCCGCGGCGCACTCCCTGAGCGGGCATGTTCGGACTGCGCACCTGGCTGCGCCGGCGCGCGGCAGCACGTGCGCCGGTACCGGACGCGCTCTGGATGCAGGCGCTCGGCCGCTGCCGGGTCATCGCGCATCTCGATGACGCGGCGCTGGCGCGCCTGCGCGAACTGGTCACGCTGTTCCTGGTGGACAAGACGATCAGCGGCGCTGCCGGGCTGGAACTCACCGAGGCGATGCGCCTGCAGATCGCGCTGCAGGCCTGCGTGCCGATTCTCGAGCTGGGCATCGACAGCTACGCGCCGTGGATCGAGGTGATCGTCTATCCGGACGAATTCATCGTCGAGCGCGAGATCACCGACGAGAACGGGATCGTGCACGAGGTGCGCGAACCACTCGCCGGGGAGTCGTGGGTCGAGGGGCCGGTCATCCTGTCCTGGGCCGACATCGAGAGCGACGCGCCGGAGGATGGCTACAACGTGATCCTGCACGAATTCGCGCACAAGCTCGACATGCTCGACGGTCAAGCCGACGGCATGCCGCCGCTGCACGCAGGAATGAACCGGCACGACTGGCACGAGGCGTTCGCGAACGCGTTCGACGATTTCGAGCGGCGGGTCGCCCGAGTCGAGCGCGCCGAACGGCGTGCCTATCGGCGCTGGCGGCTGCGGGCGCAACACGCCGGTCAGGACCCGGCAGCAGAAGGGGCGGGCTGCGCGCTGGCGCAGGAACAGCCGTTGCCGCTCGATCCCTATGCAGCGCACGACGCGGGCGAATTCTTCGCCTGTGCGAGTGAGGCATTCTTCGAAACGCCGCAGGGCCTGTACGCCGACTATCCCGAGGTCTACCGGCAACTCGTGCGCTTCTACCGGCAGGATCCCGCGGGCCACGGCGAGGCCTGACGCTGCACCACCGTGGGGCGGCCGGGCGTGGCCGGGGACGATGCCGAAACGGCCGCCGGACCCCGCCCGGACGGTCGTCCGAGGGGCGCGTCGCCCGCCTGACCCTGTATTCGGGTCTGCAGCGCGCCGTCGGACTCAACTTCTGGCGGCTGGTGACGATAAGCGCGTAGGACAGGAAGGATCAGGGCAGGGCGGCTCGAACCGGGGTGCGCTGCGATCCTCCCGCGTCCAGTCACGTGCCTTCACCGATGCGAGAGCGACCGCCGATGATTGCGGCAACCTACCGACTGTCCACGCGCACGCTCGCGACCGCCTTCGCGGTGGTATTGCTCGGCCTGCTGGCAGCAACTGCAATCAGCATCGTCCGGATGCAGGGCGCGACGCTCGCCGCCGACCAGCGCTCGGCAGCTCACGAACAGGCCGCGGTGCAGGCGGAGGCCGTTCAGCTGCTCTCGCGCGAGCGCGCCGAGGCGATTCGGGCGCTGCTCGCGGCACCCAGCGCACCGGCCCGCGCGGCGAGCGAGCGGCGTCTGACCCAGATCACGCAGGACTGGCAGTCCGGTCTGCGGCAACTGCAGGGCCCCGAACTGTCGCCGGCCGAGCGCCTGACCATCGACGAGGCCGCGATGACCGCTGCCCGGCTGGTCGATGCCCAGACCGAGGTGCAGCAGGCGCTGGCGGCGGGCGATGCCGCGGCCGCGCAGCGGGTGTTCATCGAGCGCGAGATCGAGGCCGAGAGCGCGCACGCGCAGGTCCTGACCCGGTTGATCGATACCCGCCGCGCCCAGGCGGCAAGAGTAACCCGGGAGGCCAGCGAGCTCACGCGCCGCAATTTCCTGCTGCTTGCGGCCGCCGTCGCGCTGGTGATTGCGGGGGCAGGCGGCAGCGGCTATCTGCTGCTGCGCCGAGCAAGCCGCGACGAGGCCGACCTCTACCGCGAACGGGAACTGTCGGAAATGGCCCTGCAGTCGATCGGCGACGGCGTGATCACCGTCGACGATCAGGGGCGCATCGATTTCATGAACCCGGCCGCCGAATCGCTGACCGGCTGGAGCCTCGAGCACGCCCGCGGGCGTCTGCTGACCGAGGTGTACCCCGTGTTCGATGAGCGCACGCGTGAGCCCTGCCTGTTCCAGCCGTGGCTGAACGCGCCTGTCGCCACAGGGGCCGGGGCCGACACGCCGCTGCGGCTGGCTGCTCGCGACGGGCGGGAGGTGTCGATTCGTCACTTGTTCGCGCCGGTGCGCGAGATCGGAGGAAGGATGTCCGGGGCGATCATCGTGTTCCACGACGACAGCAACCTGCGCTCGCTCGCCCAGCAGCTGTCCTGGCAGGCGAGCCACGACGCGCTGACCGGACTCGCCAACCGGCGCGAGTTCGAGCGCCGCCTCGCCGAGCTGCTGGCCACCGCAGCGCAAGGAGGCAGGGCGCACGCGCTGATGTACATCGATCTGGATCACTTCAAGGCGGTGAACGACCTCGGCGGGCATGCTGCCGGCGACGAACTGCTGCGCCAGCTCACCGCCGTGATGCAGGCGCCGATACGTGCGAGCGATATGCTGGCCAGACTGGGCGGCGACGAGTTCGGTGCACTGCTGGAATCCTGCCAGCTCGAGCAGGCGCTGCGCATCGCCAACCAGATCCGTGACGCAGTCAACGCCTTCGTCTTCGTCTGGCAGGGGCGCCAGTTCAAGGTCGGCGTCACCATCGGCCTGCTGCAGGTCGATGCGGCCAGTGGTTCAGTGGCGCAGGTGATCTCCGCTGCCGATGCGCTGTGCTATCAGGGCAAGGCGGAGGGACGCGACCGGGTCCATACGCGCCTGCCCGATGCGGACGCCGGTCGGCGTCGCTCTTCCGATGCGCAGATGATCTCGCAGATAAGCGAGGCGTTCGATCTCGGTCGCTTCGTGCTGTTCAGCCAGCCGGTCGCGCCACTGCGCGTCGAGCTCGCCGGCAGTTCGCACCGCGAGGTGCTCGTGCGCATGCTCGACAAGCAGGACAGGCTCGTGCTGCCGCAGGTCTTCATGCCGGCGGCCGAGCGCTACGAACTGCTCGGATTGATCGACCGGTGGGTGCTGCGCACCCTCGCCGCTTATCTGGCCGAGCGTCGCGCCCGGCTGACCGTGCGCGACGAGCCGCCGCAGCGCCACAGCGTGAACGTGTCCGCGAGCAGCCTCCAGGATCAGGAGTTCCGCGCTTTCGTGCGCAGCCTGATCGAGACCCACCGTATCCCGCCGGGCCAGATCTGCCTCGAACTGACCGAGGTGGGTGCAATGACGAACCTCACGCGGGTGAGCGACGCGATGCACGAACTGCGCGCCGCGGGCTGCAGCTTCGCGCTGGACGACTTCGGGGTGGGCCTGTCGTCTTTCTCCTACCTGCGCTATCTGCCCATCGACTATCTGAAGATCGACGCCGGATTCGTGCGCGACCTGAACGACGACCCGATGGACTGCGCGATCGTCGACTCGATCGCACGCATCGGTCACGTGCTCGGCATCCACACCGTGGCGCAGGGCGTCGAGGACGTGGTCACCACCGAGAAGCTGCAGGCGATGGGTATCGACTACGCGCAGGGCAATCAGTTCGGCGCGCCTCGCCCGCTGCTCGACGCGCCGGCCCGCCTCGATCTGGCGAGTGCGGTGCCCGCCGCACCTCTTGCTCCGCAGACGCTGAATCTGCAGCCGGCGTCCTCGCTGTCTGCGGCGAGCTGATCGGGCAGGCCTCGGACGCCAGTGCGTCTTCACGCTGCACTGGCCGACGAACGGCCGTTGCGGCGGACCGGCGGTCGGCGCGTTGCCGTCCTGCGCTTGCTCGCCCCCGGGGCTTGGGCGACACTGCATATGGGCTGTGCAGTGTTGCGGAGCGGCAAGGCGCGCGAGTCCGGTAGCTGATCCGCGATCGGGTCGATTCGCCGATCGGGTCGATTCGCCGATCGGGTGGTTTGCCGATGGTGTACTGCCGATCGCGCCGGTCATGCGGATCGCACCGCATGCGGATCGCTGCGCGCCGGCCGTGACCGTCATGGAGATAGGGTATGTCAGAGCGATTGATTCTGGCGGCAGATGTCGGGGCGACCCACACCCGCGTGCTGGCCGAATCCGTGGCGACGCAGCAGGCAGTGCATGAGCACGTTTACGAGAACGCCCAGTGGGTCTCGCTGGCGGAGATACTCGGCGAGTTCATGACCGATGCGCCAGTGCGCGCGGCGAAAGGTGAGTTCGTCACCGGGTCGCTGGCGGTGGCGGGGGCGACCGACGGCCTGTACTGCCGGATGACCAATCGGCCGTGGGAGATCGATTCGCGCGATCTGGCCAAGCGTCTGTCGCTGCCGTCGGTGCGCCTGATCAACGATCTGCAGGCGGCCGCGTACGGCGTCGCGCGCCTCGCGCCCGCCGACATCGTGCGGCTGCAGGCAGGCAAGCCGGTGGCTGGTGCGCCGCGGGTGGTGCTCGCGCCAGGCAGCGGGCTCGGCGTGGGTTACGCAGTGAGTCAGCCCGCAGGCTATCTCGCGCATGCGTCGGAGGCAGGGCACATGGATTTCGCGCCCAACGACGAGGTGCAGAGCGAGCTTCTGGCGCATCTGCGCGGACGGTTCGGTCACGTGTCGTGGGAACGCGTGCTGTCCGGACCCGGGCTCGCCAGCATCTTCGAATTCCTCGTCATCCGCAGGGGGGCGACGGTTGCGGCCGACATCGTTCAGGACGTCGAGCGCCGCGGGGCCGTCGCTGTGACCGAGGCGGCGCTCAAGGGCGGGCATGTGCTCGCGCGCTCGGCGCTGTCGATCTTCGTCGGGGTGTACGGTGCATTCGCCGGCAACCTCGCGCTCACCTTTCTGCCTCGCGGCGGCATCTATCTCGCAGGCAGCATCACCGGTGCGATCGTCGACGCGGTGCGCGACGGTCAGTTCATGCAGGCGTTCGGCGCGAAGGGACGTTTCGGCGATCTGATCGGACAGATACCGATTCACCTCGTGACGGGCAAGAATCCCAATCTGCTGGGGGCGGCGATGATCGGGCGTCACTTCGCCAGCTAGCGGGCTTTCACGCGCCCGCCCGTCGTCCTGCGCGCCTCACCGGGCCAGCGGGTACAGGCATGCTGCAAGGCGGTCCGCTGCAGGCTCGCCGATGCTCACGGGCCGCGGCTCGGCCGTGCGGCAAGCGTCGCGGACCTGCGGGCAGCGGCCCGCGAAGCGGCAGCCGGCAGGGAGATTCACCGGGCTGGGGATCTCGCCGCGCAGCGGCGCGCGCAGCGGCTGATCGAAGCGCGGGAACGAATCGAGCAGCCCGCGCGTGTACGGGTGTGCGGGTGCGGCGAGGATGCGTGCCGTCGGTCCGGCCTCGACGATGCGACCCAGGTACATCACGGCGACACGCTCGCACAGATAGCTCGCGACGCCCAGATCGTGGGTGACGAAGACCAGCGTGACCCCCAGTTCACGCACGAGGTCGCGCAGAAGATTGAGCAGTGCGGCCTGCACCGAGACGTCGAGTCCGGCTACCGACTCGTCGGCCATGATCACGCGTGGCTGCTGCGCGAGTGCGCGTGCCACCGCGACACGGCGGACCTGTCCGCCCGAGAGCTGGTGCGGGTAGCGGTTGGCGGCCGAGGCGGGCAGCCCGACGCGCTCGAGCAACTCGGCCACGCGGCCCGGAATCTGCGCTGGCGTCCGCAGGCCGTGCACGCGCATTGGCTCGCCGATGATATCGGCCAGCGTGAATCGCGGATTCATCGATCCGCGGGCATCCTGATAGATGAAGGCGACCTCGCGTGCGAAGCGTGCGCGCCGCTCGCCCAGCACCTGCTGCAGATCGACGCCGTCGTACAGCACGCGCCCTTCGCTCGGCCGATCGAGACCGAGCAGCAGCCGCACCAGCGTCGACTTTCCCGAGCCGCTCTCGCCGACCAGAGCGAGCGAACTGCCTTCCTCGACCTGCAACCGCACACCGTCGAGGGCGCGCAGTTCGAGCGGGCCGCGCCGCCGCCCGGGAAGGCCGGAGGCTGCCCGCAGCACGAAACGCTTCTCGACATCCAGCACTGAGAACAGGGGGGCGCTCATCGGGACTGGGTTTTCTCAGGCGTGCCAGCAGGCGATGCGGCGCCCGTCCGACTCGACCAGTGGCGGACGCTGGGCGCAACGGTCCGTCGCGAGCGGACAGCGCGGCGCGAAGCGGCAGCCCTGCGGCATCGCCTCCAGCGCGGGAACGCTGCCGTCGATCGGTGCGAGCGCCGCGCTGCTGCCGAGCTCGATCGAGCAGCCGCGCAGCGCGCGGGTGTACGGGTGCCGAGGGGTGCCGAACAACTCGGCGGCTGCCGCTTCCTCCACGACCTGACCAGCGTAGAGGACAACGATGCGGTCGCACACCTGCGAGGCGAGCGCGAGGTCGTGCAGCACGAAGATCGCGCTCGCCCCGCGGCTGCGCACGCGCGAGAGGATCAGTTCCATGATCTGTGCCTGGATCGTCACGTCGAGCGCGCTCGTCGGTTCGTCCGCGATCAGCAGCTGTGGATCGCAGGCGAGTGCCATCGCGATCATCCCCCGCTGCTGCATCCCCCCGGAGAGTTCGTGCGGGTAGGCGGCGAGGCGCAGTTCGGCGTCGGCGATACCCACGCTCTGCAGCAGCTCGATCGAGCGAGCCCGCCGCGCTGCTCCACGCAGGCCGAGGTGGCGCGACAGCGGCTCGGCGAGGTGGGTGCCGACGGTGAAGCAGGGGTTCAGCGCTGCGGTGGCATCCTGAAAGATGGGTCCGAGAGGTCGCGGCGTCGGGTGCCCGCAGCATCGAGGTCGGCGCGGGTATTGATGTTGTCGAAGGCGGCGGCCTCGTCGTCGAAGGCGACGTGCGCGACGGCGATCGACGCGTACCACGCGTCGATCTTGCGTCCACCCGACTGCAGCCACGCCGCCAGGTGCGCGAGCAGGTCGCGCCGGCAGAGCACGAATACCGGGTGGGCCTGCTCTGCGGTGCGGGCCACCGCGAGCACGGCGCGGCCGGCGTCGAGCGGCACGCGCAGCCGAGCCACCAGGTCCGCCGGCAGGAACGGCGAGTCGCAGGGGGCGGTGACGACCAGCGGGCAGCGCGCCTCGAG
>CANGUQ010000179.1 GCA_947456915.1 Betaproteobacteria bacterium | reverse complement strand
TCCAGCGCTCGAGCGCCGTCTCGGTGGCCACGCCGTGGGCGAGCGGTGCGGTGCTGGACTCGGCCGTCACGCCGTCTGCGCCGCCGGAGGCCACCGCCGCGTCGACCAGCGCCGCCAGATCGGCGATGCGCCGCAGCGACTGCCGGCTGCGCCGCAGCAGATAGGTCAACCGCAGGCTGGTGCCCTCCCGCAGCGACCGACGCCGCGCGCGCTCGATCACCTCGTCGCACTGGTCGACCATCACCAGCAGCTCCGCGCTGTCGCAGGCCGCTGCGCCTGCGTTCGTGCCTGGCGAGCGCAGCTGATCGGCGTAGCGTTGTGCCGCGCCGGCAAGACCGCGAAACCGCGGCGCGAAGGCGCTGAACTCGGGGCCGAGGCGGCCGAACTCGGCCTTGACGTCGATGCCGCCGAGGCGATAGGCGAGGATCAGTATCGCCTCGAGCAGCTGATCGATGAGCCGCGCGAGCGCGAGCTGGTGCGAGGCCTCGTCGCGGCTCTGCGCGTGATCGGCGACCAGCACGCGCCAGAAGCGCAGCGACAGCGCACGCGGCAGCGCCGAGTACCACGCCCAGTCGTCGCGGCCGGGCAGCACCGCGCGCAGTGCGTCGAACACGTCGCGCTCATCGGGCAGCGCAGGCAGCAGCCGCTCGCTCGCGATGCGGCCGAACTCGGTGAAGAAACCCGTGTCGGGCAGGATCCCGCTGTTGGCGAAGAATCCGGCGAGATCGCGCTGCTCGAGCAGCTGCAGCACGTGGCGGCGCACCTGCCGGGCGATCACGGCATCGCGCTCCAGACGCATGACCACCGCCTCGTAGCGCTTCGCCGGCGCCGTCCGCGGCTCGCCGCGCCGCGGCCGCAGGTGGGCGAACAGCCGAGCGAGTGCGGCTACCGGGTTGCCGGCCTCGGCGTCGAAGCCCGCGAGCGCTGCGGTGACGGGATCCCCGGTGACCTGCTGCGCCTTCATCCCCGGGTCTGCGGGGGCTCGGGCGTGTCCGTGCCGGAGCCTGACCGGAGGCGAGCGCCGAACATGGCCGGCGGCACCACCTTCGGCTGCTCCGGGTCGGCGATGTAGTGCGGCGACATGATCTGCACGCCGTGCTCGTTGAACACGTCCTGGATGTTCCGGTGCAGCGCGGTGAGCACCAGCGCGCGCGGGCGCGGCTCGGCGGGCACTGCCTGACACACGAGGCGGTACTCGACGTAGAAGTCGAGCAGCCCGACCTGGAACACCATCGGCGCGGGCGTCTGCAGGATGCCGGGGGTGCGCCCGGCTGCCTCGATCAGCATCGACTCGATCTGCCGCCACGGCGTGTCGTAGCCGATGGTCACGCTGGTGTCGACGATGTAGCCGCGCCCCTGCACCGAACGCGAATAGTTCTTGGTGGCGGTGCCCAGCACCAGCGCATTGGGCAGCGTCACCTCTTCGCCCAGCCCGGTGCGCATGCGCGTGGTGAAGGTGCCCAGCTCGGTGACCGTGCCCTCGTGCTCGCCGACGCGCACGTACTCGCCGACCTTGAGCGTGCGCGAGTAGGTGAGGATCAGGCCGCTGGCGCCCTGCCCGATCAGGCTCGATCCGCCGACGGTGATCATCAGGCCGATCAGCACCGACATGCCCTTGAACGCGTCGCTCTCCGCCCCCGGCAGGTAGGGATAGGCCATGACCAGCGCGAACAGCCACACGCCGACGGTGAGCAGGGTGCGCGTGGGGCGCGCGCTGTCGGCGTCGAGCCAGCCCACGCTCGCCTGGCCGTCGCGCACGCGGTCGAGGAACGGATAGATCAGCCCGAGCACCGCGCGCGCGATGACGAAGATGGTCAGCGCGATCAGCAGTTCGGGCAGCGACTGCAGGATCCCGCCGCCGATCTGGGTGACGACGCCGAGCAGGTAGCTCTGCAGCTGCTCGCTCCATGGACGAGTGTAGGGAAACTGCGCGAGCACGGTGCTGAGCCACTCGTAGGCGACCACCAGCAGCAGCGCCCACGACACGAGGCGGATCAGGCGCCCGACCAGCGCGACCAGCGTCGCCACGTGCAGCAGCGGCGTACCGCCCACGCGCAGCGCCTGCGCGCGACCGGCGAGCAGGCGTGCGGTCTGCCGGCGCAGGCGACGCTGCACCTGCAGGATCAGCCACGCAGCACCGGCGCACAGCACCGTCACCCCGAGAGCGATGGCAAAGGCCCGCAGCAGGTGCCCCCGGTCGCGACTCTCGCGTGTCTCGTCGATCACCTGCCGCAGTACGGTGACGGCGCGTTCGACCGCGGTGTCGAGCGTCTCGCCGCCCAGCCGGTCAGCGTCGCCCGCGACGACGATCAGCGCGAACGTGCCGTCGAGCAGCAGCACCTTGCCCGGCGGCTCCTCGCGCACGGTGACCTCGAGCGGACCGTCGCGCGCGAGCAGTTCACGCAGGTTGTTCTGCGCCCGTCGCGCGCGGTCCGCGGGATCCGACCCGAGGAAGCTTGCGCGGTACACCGTCACCGTGCGGTTGAACACGACCACCGGCGCTTCGTCGACTCTCGCGGCCGCCTCGGCGCCGACAGCGGGTGCAGCCACCGCGGCGGATGCGCGGCTGCCCTGCGGCAGCAGCAGCGCGCAGGCGATCAGGACGGCGGCGACGAAAGTGCCCGCGACCGGCCGCAGCGCGCGTGTCAGCACGGCCACCCACCTGTCGATCATCCGCAGGCTCTGCCCGATGCGCCCCGCTTCGCTCACCCGCGAATGCCCCATGCACTGCCCCCCGGCGGTCGACTGTAACCGCTCGCAGTGCAGCCCGGCAATCCGTGCCAGCGTCGCGAAACTGGCGTCCCCAAGGGGATTCGAACCCCTGTTACCGCCGTGAAAGGGCGATGTCCTAGGCCTCTAGACGATGGGGACGAGGCACGGTGCAACGGGTACTGCAACAGCACGACACCGGTTCAGCATTGCGATGTCGATGTTCAGGCGGTGGTGGAGGTAAGCGGGATCGAACCGCTGACCTCTTGCATGCCATGCAAGCGCTCTCCCAGCTGAGCTATACCCCCAACGCGAGGCGCGGATTATACGCAGGCCTTCGGCGGTATGTAAACTGCGTCGACGATTTTCATTCTGACCCTGGCGCCGCCGATGACCGATACACCCACGATCCCCGATGCTCACCTCGACCGCGCGGCGCTGACCGCAGCGAGCCGGCAGGCGATGCCGCTTGCGCGCGGCCTGTTCGAGTCGATCCGCGCCGCCACCTTCGATGGCACGGGCGTGTCGCGCCCGCCCTACAGCGAGCAGGAGCAGCGGGTGTGCGATCTGCTGCGCGAAGCGGCGCTGGGACTGGGCCTGCAGACTTCGGTGGACGCGTTCGGCAACCTGTACATGACGTTGCCGGGTCGCGACCGCGACGCGCCGGGCTGGATCACCGGCTCGCACGTGGACTCCGTACCCAGCGGCGGCAACTTCGACGGGCTGGCCGGCGTGGTGGCCGGGCTGGCCGCCATCGCGACGCTGCAGGCCGCACGCATCCCGCCGCGCGTCGACCTCACGGTGATGGGCGTGCGGGCCGAAGAGGCGAGCGCCTGGTATGCCGGCGCGCACAGCGGACACTTCGGCAGCCGCGCCGCGCTGGGCCTGCTGCCGCCGGCGGAGCTCGACGCCGCGGTCAACACCCGCACCGGCACGACGATGCGCGCGGCGATGCAGGCGGCGGGCTTTCGCCCCGATCAGGTCATCCCCGGCCGTGGCTCGCTCGACATCGCCCGCTATCGCGGCTGGCTCGAACTGCACATCGAGCAGGGACCGGTGCTCGAGGGCGCCGGGCTGCCGGTCGGCGTGGTCACCGCGATTCGCGGGGCGGCGCGCGCGCGCAGTTGCCGGTGCACCGGCGCCTACACGCACTCGGGCGCGGTGCCGCACGAGTTTCGCAGCGACGCGGTGCTCGCCACCGTCGAGCTGGTGTCGGTGCTGGAGGCACAGGCCGAGGCCGTGCGCGGCGCCGGCGGTGATCTCACCTACACCGTGGGCAAGCTGTTCACCGACGCGCAGCTGCACTCGATCACCAAGGTGCCCGGGCAGGTCGACTTCTGCCTCGAATTCCGCTCCCAGGACCGCACGGTGCTCGACCGCATGATCGACGGTGCCCGGCGCGAAGCCGCACGCATCGAGGCGGCCCGGCGCGTGCGCTTCGAGCTGGGCAGTTTCTCGCCGCAGAACCCGGCGACGATGGATGCAGGGTTTCGCGCCGCACTCGTGCGCGGCGCGGCCGATCTCGATATCCGGTCGATGGAGATCGCGAGCGGCGCCGGCCACGACGCGCAGGACTTCGTGCACGCAGGCCTGCCGGCGGCGATGATCTTCGTGCGCAACGCCAACGGCAGCCACAACGCGAACGAGGCGATGGACTACGACGACTTCGAAGCCGGCATGCGCCTGCTCGCGTGGATGATGGCGCACTGAGAACCGATCGCCAAGGCTCGAGCACCGGGGCTCGACGCCCGCCGGATCACGCGTTCGCACGGCAGCGCCGCCGGCTCTGCCGCGTGTGCTGCGGCGACGGGCCTGTCACCGGCACCGGTCGTCGCCTCCGCAGCGACGGCACGACACGGATCGGCCGCGCCGCGCTGCCGCGCCGAATCAGGATCCTGTACGCGTGCCGCGTTCCAGCGCGCGCAGCCGAGTGCCGTACGGCGCCGTGCGGTGCCGATCAGCCGAGGTGACGCGACAGCCGGTCGAGCACGCGGGTCTTCGGCGACAGCGCGATCACCGCATCGAGTGACGGCGTCTGCGCCGTGCCGGCGACGATCACGCGCAGCGGCATCATCAGCTGCGGCAGCTTCAGCCCGTGCTTGCCCGCGGTGCGCTTGATCAGCGCGCCGATCGCCTCGCGCGACCACTCCAGGTGCACGAGTTCGCCGGCGATCTCGCGCAGCGGCGGGCGCACGGCATCGGTCAGGTGCTGCGCCAGCAGCTCCGGCGCGGGCTCGACCGGCGCGTAGAGCAGTCGCGCGCCATCGGCCAGTTCGGCGAGCGTGCGCGCGCGGTCCTTGAACAGCCGCGCGGCCTCGATCGGCAGCGGTCCGTCGGCGAGCGACACTGCGGCGGACTCCAGTTTCGCGGCGAGTTCGCGCCCGAGCCGCGCGTCGTCGGCGTGCTTGATGTACTCGTGATTCAGCCAGCCGAGCTTCTCCGGATTGAACTGCGCCGGCGAGCGGCTGATGTGGCGCAGGTCGAACCAGTCGATGAACTGCTCGACGGTGAACTTCTCGTCGTCGCCGTGCGACCAGCCCAGCCGCGCGAGATAGTTGAGCAGCGCCTCCGGCAGGTAGCCCTCGTCGCGGTACTGGGTGACGCTCACCGCGCCGTGGCGCTTGGACAGGCGTTCGCCGTCGGCGCCGAGGATCATCGGCACGTGCGCGAACTGCGGCAGCGCCGCGCCCAGCGCCCGGTAGACGTTGATCTGGCGCGGCGTGTTGTTGACGTGATCGTCGCCGCGGATCACGTGCGTGATGTTCATGTCCAGATCGTCGACGACCACACCGAAGTTGTAGGTCGGCACCCCGTCGGCGCGCAGCAGGATGAAGTCGTCCATCTCGGCGTTGGCCACCGAGATCGGCCCCTTCACCAGATCGTTGAACACGACCTCGCCGCCGAGCGGGTTCTTCAGCCGCACCACGGGTGGCACGTCCGGCGGTGGCGTCTGCGTGCTGTCGCGCCAGCGCCCGTCGTAGCGCGGCTTCTCGCCGCGCGCACGCTGCTGCTCGCGCATCCGGTCGAGCTCGTCCTTCGTCGCGTAGCAGTAGTACGCCTGACCCTCGCGGATCAGCTGCTCGGCCACCTCGTGATAGCGCGACAGGCGCTGCATCTGGAATTCCGGGCCCTCGTCCCAGTCCACGCCGAGCCACGCCAGCCCGTCGAGGATCGCCTGCACCGAGGCCTGGGTCGAGCGCTCGAGGTCGGTGTCCTCGATGCGCAGGATGAAGCGGCCGCCGTGCTTGCGCGCATAGGCCCAGGCGAACAGCGCGGTGCGCGCGCCTCCGATGTGCAGGTAGCCGGTCGGACTCGGCGCGAAGCGGGTGCGGATGGTGCTCATGGTGTCAATCCTGATCCAGTGCGTGCATCGTGCTCGTGCGCCTGCGCATCAGCGCGAAGGCGCCCCGCGGCGGGCAGCGGGGCGTCGAGCGGGGTCCGTCGGCATGAGCCGATCGCGTGGCGGACCGCGCCGGGCTGTCCGGAGCGGACAGCCCGCGCTCAGTCCAGCTTCACCTTCGCCGCCTCGATCACCTTCTTCCAGCGCGCCCACTCGGTGCGCACGCGCGTGGCGAACTGCGCCGGCGTGCTGCCGACGACTTCCGCGCCCTGCGACAGGAAGAACTCCTGCACCTTCGGCTGGCGCACTGCGGCGATCGCCTCGGTACTCACCCGCGCGATGATGTCCTGCGACACGCCGGCGGGCGCCCACATGCCCAGCCACACCTGCACGTCGAAGTCGGCGAGGCCCGCTTCGATCGCCGTCGGCACGTCCGGCAGCGCCGCCGAGCGCTTCGTCGAGGCCACTGCCAGCGGCCGCAGCTTGCCCGACTTCACGTGCGGCAGCGCGGTCAGCACCGTGTCGAACATCATCGAGATGTGGCCGCCCAGCAGATCGTTGGTCGCCAGCGCCGAGCCCTTGTACGGCACGTGCTGCATGCGGATACCGGTCATCCCCTGCAGCATCTCGCCGGCGAGGTGATTGTTCGCGCCGTTGCCGTTCGAGCCGTAGGTGAGCTCGTTCGGACGCTTGCGCGCGAGTGCGATCAGTTCCTTCAGCGTCTTCACCGGCAGCGCCGCATTCACCACCAGCACGTTGGGCGAACTCGCGATCTCGCTGATCGCGATGAAGTCCTTCAGCGGATCGTAGGCGAGCTTCGGATACAGATGTGGCGCGATCGCGTGCGTGCTCACCGAGCCGGTCATCAGCGTGTAGCCGTCGTTCGGCGCCTTCGCCGCGACTTCGGTGCCCAGCGTTCCCCCTGCCCCGGGCCGGTTCTCGATCACGATCGCCTGGCCCCACACCTCGGCCATGCGCTGCGACACCTGCCGCGCCGCGATGTCGGTCGCACCGGCGGTCGGAAACGGCACGATCATGCGGATCGGCTTTGCCGGGTACCGTTCCTGTGCGAACGCCGGCAGCGCGCAGACGATCAGGGACAGGCCGCACAGCACCCGCGCGGCGCGCCGCGGCGCGCACAGGGACGCGCACGCGCCCGCCGACGCGGACACCAGCAGGCTCACGGAGGCGGAAGGGACGAGATCGGCGGACACGGCACTCTCCTGTTCGGCGCACGGCCCCCGGGTGCAGCGAGGCGATGGGCGGCGGACGCACCGCAGCGCGCTCGCCACACCGGCACCGCATCCGCCGCGCGCCGTGCAAAGCCCTGAATTCTAGTCGAATGCGCGCGTCCGCCCCGCCCACG
>CANGUQ010000178.1 GCA_947456915.1 Betaproteobacteria bacterium | reverse complement strand
CGGACTTCTTCGCGGGCGGGCGGGCCGGTACGGCTGCCGCACCCGCAGCGTCGGCATCCGTGCCGCCCGCCTTCTGCGCCGCGACCTCGGCCACCCGCTTCGCGGCCGTCTTCGGTACCCGCGGTTCGAACTCGAAGCTCACCTTGCCGTCGTTCCCGCGCGCCAGATAGGCCGAGAACGGGCGACCCTTCTTCGAGATGAACTTGTGCAGCAGGTCGGTCCTGCCAGTGGCCAGCAGCTTCTCCATCTGCGCGGTCTCGATCTCGCGCTGCAGGATGATCTTCCCCGAGCGGAAGTCGCAGCTGCGCTCGGCGCCGACGGACTTCTCGCACTGATAGGCGAGCCCCGTGTCGTAGACGTTGCTGCCGCACTTGGGGCAAGGACCCAGCGGCGTCCGGCCGGAGAAGTCCACCGGTTCGGCGTTCTCGCCGGCCGACTGACCGAAATCGAACTCGGTGGAGAACTCGGGGTTGAGCTTGATCATCGCGGCGAACGGGCGTCCGAGCCGGCTGCGAAAGCCCTGCAGCGGGCCGATCTTCCCGGCCACGATCAGCTGCTCGATCTCGATCGGTTCGAACTGCCGGCCCGAGAGGATGCGCCAGACCGAGAAGTCGCACTTCTGGCACTGGAACTTCTTGTAGTTCTCCTTCACCACGCCGCCGCACTTCGGGCACGGGGCGTCGAGCGTGACGAAGTCGCCGGGCACGGTGTCGTTCTCGTGGCTCTTCGTGCGCTCGACCAGATTGCGCGTCATCGCCGCGATCTCTTCCATGAACACCGGGCGGGACAGCCGACCGTGCTCCATCTCGGCGAGCTTGTACTCCCACTCTCCGGTGAGCTCGGGCGAGCACAGTTCCGCGATGTCCAGGCCCTTGAGCAGCGTCATCAGCGAGAACGCCTTGGGCGTGGGCTTCAGTTCCCTGCCCTCGCGCACGACGTATTCCTCGAAGATCAGCTTCTCGATGATGCCTGCACGCGTGGCCGGTGTGCCCAACCCGCGTTCCTTCATCGCGTCGCGCAGTTCCTCGTCGTCCACCAGCTTGCCGGCACCTTCCATCGCCGAGAGCAGGGTTGCCTCGGTGAAGCGCGCCGGCGGACGCGTGTGCTCGGCGCGCGATTCCACCGACAGCGTCTCGACCTTCTCGCCTTCGGTCACTGGCGCGAGCGACGGCGAATCCTCGTCCGCGATCTCCTTGCCGTAGACCGCGAGCCAGCCGGCGTTCACCAGCACCTTGCCCTCGGTGCGGAAGGCTTCGCCGAGCACGCGCGTGATGCGCGTGGTGATCAGGTATTCGGCCGCCGGGTAGAACACCGCGAGAAAGCGCTTGACCACGAGGTCGTACACCTTCTCCTCGGCTTCGCTGAGCGCCTTCGGCGCCACCGTGGTGGGGATGATCGCGAAGTGATCGCTGATCTTGGCATTGTTGAAGATGCGCTTGTTCGGCCGCACCCAGCCGCTCTTCAGCACCTTGCCGGCGAAGGTGGCGTAGCGGGTGCCGGACATTTCCTTCAGCGTCGCCTCGACCGTGCCCAGATAGTCCTCGGGCAGTGCGCGCGAATCGGTCCGCGGGTAGGTCAGTACCTTGTGCCGCTCGTACAGCGCCTGCGCGATCGCCAGCGTCGTCTTGGCCGAGAAGCCGAAGCGGCCGTTGGCCTCGCGCTGCAGGCTGGTCAGGTCGTAGAGCAGCGGCGAGAGCTGGGTCGAGGGTTTCGCCTCTTCGCTCACCTCGCCGCGCTGGCCGCGGCATTTCTCGACGATGGCCGTCGCGCGCGCTTCGTCCCAGATGCGCTCGGCACGCTGGTCGGGATCGATGGCGGTCGGTGCGTCGCGATCCTTGTCCTTGGGCCGCACGAAGCTCTCGTCGAACCAGCGCCCCGGATACTGTCCGGCCTGCGCGCCGAACTCGGCGTGCACTTCGAAATAGGGCCGCGACACGAACTTGCGGATCTTTTCCTCGCGATCGACCAGGATCGCCAGCGTCGGCGACTGCACGCGCCCGACGGTGGTCTTGTGAAAGCCGCCGGTCTTGGAATTGAACGCGGTCATCGCGCGCGTGCCGTTGATGCCGACGAGCCAGTCGGCCTCGGAACGGCACACTGCGGCCTCGGCGAGCGGGATCAGCTCGCGGTCATCGCGCAGGTTGGCGAAGCCTTCGCGGATCGCCGCCGGGGTCATCGACTGCAGCCACAGGCGTCGGATCGGTTTGGTCACTCCCGCATGCTGGACGATGTAGCGGAAGATCAGTTCGCCCTCGCGCCCCGCGTCACAGGCGTTGATCAGCGCGTTCACGTCCTTGCGCTTGAGCAGGCGCACCAGCAGCTTCAGCCGGTCTTCGTTCTTCTCGATCGGGCGCAGACCGAAGTGCGGCGGGATCACCGGCAGGTGCGCGAACGACCACTTGCCGCGCTTGACCTCGAACTGCTCGGGCACCACCAGTTCCAGCAGGTGGCCCACGGCCGAGGACAGGACGTACTGGTCGCTCTCGAAATAGTCGGCGTGCTTGGTGAAGCCGCCGAGCACGCGAGCGATGTCGTTGGCGACCGACGGCTTCTCGGCAATGATCAACGCCTTGCCGCCGGCGGGTGCGACGGCGGCAGCGCCCGCGCGTGCGCGCCGGGCGGGTGCCGCAACGGCAGCAGGTTCAGCGTTCGATTTGCGGGTCGTGGTGGCCAAGATCGTCAGTGCAGGGGCGGGAGCGTACGGTCAGCGCCGGAGTGCGGCCGACCAAAAACGCGCGGCCGATCATACGGGCAATCGCCGGGCGGGGGAAACCGTCTGTGCACGACAAGGGCCCGACGCGCTCGCGCGGCGCAGGACCGGTAGCATTGGAGGAAGGCCTGAGCCGCAATATTGCACCATGGTTTCGCCGAATGTGAGCACACGCTCATTCCGCGTGGCCCTGGATCCGGACGGCGGCCAGCCGCTGCCACGCAGCATGCCCGCAACGCGCGGCCCGGCCCGCGAGCTCGAGCTCCAGCAGGGCGGTGTTGACCTCACCGGGTGTCCAGCCGAGCCGCGTGCTCAGGGCGTCGACGGAGATCGGGCCGTGAGGCAGGACTGCAAGGAGCTGTCTTGCGGGCGACGTCAGGCGACCGTCGCCAACGCTGAACGCTGCCACCGGCTGGCGTCCCGATGTCGCGCCAGCCGTCCCGGCGCTGGCGGTGCCGCCGGACGCGGCATCGCGCTGCGGCTCCGGTGCGGCGGCGGGTAACCCCGCCACTCGACCGAGCGGCCCGGCGAGTTCGCCGAGGATATCCTCTGCGGTCTCGGTGAGCTTCGCGCCCTGCTTGATCAGCGCATGGCAGCCCCGGGCCAGCGGCGAGTGGATGGGGCCGGGAATGGCGAAAACCTCCCTGCCGTACTCGGCAGCCAGCCGTGCGGTGATCAACGAGCCGCTGCGCGGATTCGCCTCGACCACCAGACAGCCCAGCGTGAGTCCGGCCAGGATGCGGTTGCGCCGCGGGAAGTGCTCGGCACGCGCCGGCGTGCCGAGTGCGAATTCCGACAGCAGACAGCCGTCCGCAGCGATGCGCTGCGCCAGCGCGCGGTTGCGCGGCGGGTACACGATGTCCAGTCCGGTACCCACGACGGCTACCGTCGACCCCACGCCAGCCAGCGCACCGCGGTGCGCCGCCGCGTCGATGCCCAGCGCGAGACCGCTCACCACGGTTACCCCGGCGTCCGCCAGTGCGCGCGCGAATGCCTCGGCGGTCTGCTCGCCGAGCGCCGTCGGGTTGCGGCTGCCGACCACGGCCAGCGCCGCTCCGCCCAGCAGGTCGCGCCGCCCGGCGCCGTACAGCACGAGCGGGGAGTCAGGCAGCTCGCGCAGCGCTGCCGGATAGTCGTCGTCATCGACGGTGAGCAGCCAGTGCGCGTCTGCGCTCAGCCAGTCGAGCGCCGCCGTCATGCGCGGATCGGATGCACCGCGCGTCAGGGCAGACACCACGTCGATACCGAACGCACGGCCGGCGCTGGTACGCGCACGCTCAGGCCAGGGCACGCCGCGTCCGCTCGCTGCAAACAGCGCACGGCGGTGGCGGTCGGTCAGGCCGGGCGCGAAGCACGCCGTCAGCCAGCCGCGGGCGAAGACGCCTTCGGGCATCGGTGCGGTTCCGGGGTGAGGGAGGCACGTCCGGTGCCGCACCCCGTGGCACCACGCCCGGCGGCGGTCGCCGCCGGGCGCGTCTTCGTTACGGGTTGCGCACCACGTCGCTGACGTTCACCGGGCGCGAGGTGTCCATGATGATCCCGTAGCTCACACGGTCAAACGTGCGAAACACCATCAAGACGCCGTAACGTTCCTCGGGCAGCCCGCTGCCGCGCAACGGTGACGCAGTGGGCGGCTTGGCCGGGCTTGCCGCGCCGTCGCGACCGGTCGGCCCGACGCGACCCCAGAGAACGGGACCGCGCGGATCGGTCAGATCGAAATCCTCGCGCGGGAGGCGCTGACTCGCCATCGGCTCGTCGCTGCCGGTGGGACCGACACGACCCCACAGCGTGGTCGGCCGGTTGGCGGCGCGCTCGGCGAGCGGATTGCGGAACATCGCCAGCACGTGACCGACTTCCAGTCCGTCCTTCGCGCCGCGGTTGAGCGTCACCACATCGTACTGCGCAACTTCGGTGACGTTCGGACGACCATAGACACCGATGATGCGCCCGGAGACCTGCTTCTCGGGCGGTCGCGGAATGTACTCCGGGAATCTCGTCGGCGGCACCGGCAGCAGCCGGTCACCGAGCTGGATTTCCTGCGTCGAGCGCACGATCTCGATCGTCGCCACTTCGCCGAAGCGCACCACCCGTGCCTCGCCGAGGTGAAACGCCTCGCGCCCGAGCTGCTGCTTGGTGTCGGGGTCGATCAGTGCGCCGCTGGGGCGGAACACCTGGTAGTTGCGGCCCAGTTTCTCGTCGAGGCCGCGCACGTAGGCGACGTTGCCGGCGCCGATCACCACGCGGTTCTCCTGGGTCTCGATGATCACGCCGGCAACCGCCAGTTGCGCATCCTCGACGATGAACGGCCGCACCAGGAACGGCTCGATGCGCTGCGGCGGAATGGCCGGAATCGCCTTCGGCCCGAGCGCCTCCACCCGTGCACCCGGTGACAGGCGCAACGTGGCCGGTTCGCCCTGGATCAGTTGCGCGACCGGCTGTCCGGGTGCCGCCCGCCGGTTGATCACCACCACGTCGCCGGGAAAGATCCGGTTCGGGTTGCGGATCTGCTCCTTGTTCATGTCCCACAGCTCGCTCCAGCGCCATGGATCCTTGAGGAAGCGCCCGGCGATCGACCACAGCGTGTCACCGGCAACCACGACGTGGCGCTCGGGCGCATCCTCGCGCAGTTCCGGTGGCGCTGCGGCGGCAGCCGGCGCCGGCTGAGCACGCAGCGGGGCGGCGGCGAACGTCATCAGGGCAGCACTGGCCAGCACCGCCGATATAATCCCGCGGGCGAGGCATCCCCCGGAGGCGCGCGGCGCGGCGCGCGGGCCGGGTCGGGCCGGCGTCATGGCAAACATCATGGCAAACGTCTCCTCACCGATGCGGCCGCCATCACCATGACGACAGCGACGGCGGCAGCGGTGACAACTACGATCACGACAGCGGTGACATCCGCATTCGGACCAGCCGCCGTGGCAGGCCGCCCCGAAGCTCAAAGATTGGATTAGATTCTGCGGGTAATGCATTAAATTAGCAAGCAAAAGCCATGGCCCTGCTCCCGATTCTCCACTATCCTGACGAACGTTTGCACACGGTTGCAACACCTATCGCCGAGGTCGATGACGGCGTGCGTCAGCTTGCCGCGGACATGGCGGAGACCATGTACGAGGCACCGGGGATCGGGCTGGCAGCCACCCAGGTCAATGCGCACCGGCAGCTGATCGTCATCGACATCTCCGAAGCGCATGACCAGCTGATCACGCTGATCAATCCGCGCATCGTCGTCGCCTCCGAGGAGCGCGCCGTGTACGAGGAGGGCTGCCTGTCGGTGCCGGGCATCTTCGACGAGGTCGAGCGCGCTGCACGCGTGACCGTCGAGGCGCTGGACCTGCAGGGGCGCATCCAGCGCATCGAGGCCGAAGGGCTGCTCTCGGTGTGCATTCAGCATGAAATGGATCACCTCAAGGGGATCGTGTTCGTCGAGTACCTGTCGCGGCTCAAGCGCAGCCGGATCGCCGCCAAGCTGCGCAAGCAGCAGCAGCAGAAGGTGTTGTGAGGCGGCGCTGCGCGGCAGCGCTGCCGCGTTGCACTCCCGCACACGTTAGCGGCGCGCAGCGGCGGCAGCTTGAACCCCTGACGCTGCGTCCCCGGCGGGGGACACCTGGCGCGGCAGGCAGGCGTGCGAAGCCGCGACGTGCGGGTTGCGCGACGGAGTTCGCTCCTTGCGCCTGATCTTCGCCGGGACCCCGCCGTTCGCCGCGCAGGCGCTCGGCGCGCTGGCCGACGCCGGCCACGACGTCGCGCTGGTACTGACCCAGCCCGACCGACCCGCCGGCCGCGGACTGAAGATGTTGCCGAGCGCGGTCAAGCAGGTCGCGCTGGAGCGCGGTCTTGCCCTCGCCCAGCCGACGAGCCTGCGCGACGAGCAGACTCGGGCCGAACTCGCGGCGGTGGGCAGCGAGGTGATGGTGGTGGCAGCCTACGGGCTGCTGCTGCCCCCGGCGGTGCTGGCGGTACCGGCGCGCGGTTGCCTGAACATCCACGCCTCGCTGCTGCCGCGCTGGCGCGGTGCCGCCCCGGTACAGCGCGCTCTGCTGGCTGGCGATGCGCAGACCGGCGTCTGCATCATGCAGATGGATGCCGGGCTCGATACCGGCGCGGTGTGGGCGCGGCGCACGCTGGCGATCGGCGCGCGCGAAACCGCCGGCAGCCTGCTCGCGCGACTCGGTGCGCTGGGTGCGCAGGCGATCGTGGAGACGCTCGCGACCCTCGATTCCCTGCCGGCACCGCAGCCGCAGCCGGCCGAGGGTGCGACCTATGCCGCCAAGATCGACAAGCGCGAGGCGGCGGTGGATTTCGCCGCCGCCGCGCAGCAGATCGACCGCCAGATCCGGGCCTTCGATCCGGTGCCCGGGGCGTTCTGCCAGTGGCGCGGCGAGCGGCTGAAGCTGTGGCAGGCGCAGCCGGAATCGGCATCGGCGGCAGTCGCGCAGCCGGGCAGCGTACTGACCGTGGACGAGCGCGGCGTCGCCGTGGCCTGCGGCGAGGGCGTGCTGTGGTTGCAGCAGGTGCAGCGCGCCGGCGGCCAGCGCGAGGACGCGAGGCAGTTCGCGCGCACTCAGCACCTGGGCGAAGGTGCGCGCCTCGAGTCCGGGGTGCGCGCCTGATGCAGCAGGTGCAGGTGCGCGCCGCGCGCACGGTGGCGAGCGTGCTCGCCGGGCGCAGCCTGCAGACGGTGCTCGGGCCGGCGCTCGCGGCAGCACCGACGCT
>CANGUQ010000177.1 GCA_947456915.1 Betaproteobacteria bacterium | reverse complement strand
CATGCCGCCTGCCACCTCAGCCGCCGCCGTCGACCGCATCGATCCGGGTACGCTGATCGTGCCGGACTGGCCCGCACCGGCGAACGTTCGTGCGCTGGTGACCACGCGCGCCGGCGGGGTGAGCTGCGGCCCGTGGGCGTCGTTGAATCTCGGACTGCGCGCGGGCGACGATGCGCTGTGCGTGGAGGAGAATCGCCGCCGGCTGCGCGAGCACCTTCCGGCCGCGCCGCGCTGGCTGCAGCAGGTGCACGGCGTGCAGGCGGTCGCCGCGCACGAGGTGAGCGAGCCGCCGCCTGCCGACGCGTCGTTCACCGATCGAGCACGCGTCGTGTGCACGGTGATGATCGCCGACTGCATGCCGGTCCTGCTGTGCGCCGACGACGGCAGCCGCGTCGCAGCGGTGCACTGCGGCTGGCGCGGCCTGTCCGGCGGCGCGCTGGAAAACGCCATCGCCGCACTGCGCATCGACGCCCAGCACCTGCTGGCCTGGCTCGGGCCGGCGATCGGGCCGCAGGCGTTCGAGGTGGGCGACGATGTGCGCGACGCCTTCCTCGCCGTCGATCCGCAGGCGGGTGACGCGTTCCGCGCCGCGCCGACGGTGCCCGGCAAGTGGTACACGGACCTGTTCGCGCTGGGCCGGCAGCGGCTTGCACGCGCGGGCGTCGCGCGCGTCTACGGCGGCGGCCTGTGCACCTTCGCCGACCCGCTGCGCTTCTTCTCCTATCGCCGCGACCGCACGACGGGGCGCATGGCGGCGCTCATCTGGAGCGACGGGTGATCGGCAGCGCGCCGGGCGCACGGATCTGGACAGCGCTGGGCGAAGCGCTGGCACGCAAGCCCGACACCTGGCAGGCACTCGGCCGCGAACTCACCTCGCAGCACATCGCGTTGTGGCAGCAGTGGGTCGGCACAGCGGGCGATCCCGGCGCTGCCGCTGCGAGTGCACAGACCGGGACACACTGCGAACCGGTCGCCGACCCGCGCTTCAGCGCCCCGGCGTGGCAGTCGCACCCGTGGTTCGACTACCTGCGCCGCGCCCATCTGCTCAACGCGCGCTGGATCGAGCAGGCGATCGACGCCGCCGGCCTGGACACCGGGGCAGAACGCCGCGCGCGCTTCTTCGCGCGGCAGTGGCTCGATGCGATGTCGCCGGCGAACTTCGCCCCGACCAATCCGGAAGTGCTCGCTCTGGCCGCGCAGACCGGCGGCGAGAGCCTGGCGCGCGGACTGCAGCGGCTGCGGCAGGACGTCGAGCGTGGCGCGCTGACGATGACCGACGAGCAGGCGTTCGCGGTCGGACGCAATCTCGCGCTCACCGAGGGCGCGGTGATCCATCGCAACGAACTGTGCGAGGTACTCCACTACCGGCCGCTCGCGCCGAAGGTGCGGGCGCGGCCGCTGGTCATCATCCCCCCGTTCATCAACAAGTACTACATCCTCGATCTGCAGCCGGGCAATTCGTTCGTGCGCTTCGCGCTCGAGCAGGGCTTCAACGTGTTCATCGTGTCCTGGCGCAACGCACCGGCGGAACTGGGCCATCTGCGCTGGGAGGACTACGCGCAGCGCGGTGCGCTCGCTGCAATCGACATCGCGCGCGAGGTCACTGGCGCGCCTCAGGTGTGCGCACTCGGCTTCTGTGTCGGCGGCACGCTGCTCGCCACCGCACTCGCGCTGACGGCAGCGCGCGGCGAACAACCGGCGGCGAGCACCACGCTGCTGGCGACGATGCTCGACTTCAGCGACGTGGGCGAGATCGGCGCCTACATCGACCGCGACTATGTCGAGAGCTGCGAGCAGCGCTTCAGCCCGGCCGGCGAGCCCGGGGTGATCAGCGCGCGCGACCTCGCGTTCACCTTTGCCAGCCTGCGCGCGAACGACCTGATCTGGCGCTTCGTCGTCGATCACTGGCTCAAGGGCAAGCCGCCCGAAGCGTTCGACCTGCTCTACTGGAACAGCGACGGAACCAATCTGCCGGGTACGCTGTATGCCTGGTACCTGCGCCAGATGTATTTCGAGAACAACCTGCGCGTGCCCGGCAAGGTGATGCTCGCGGACACCGCGCTCGACCTGCGCTCGATCCGCAGCGCGTGGTACCTGCTCGCTGCCGAGGAGGACCACATCGTGCCGTGGACCACCGCCTTTCTCGCCCGCGGCCTGCTGCGCGGCCCGCGCGAGTTCGTGCTCGCCGCGAGCGGTCACATCGCCGGGGTGATCAATCCGGCCACGCGCAACCGGCGGCACTTCTACACGGCGCCTGCCGCCAGCACCGGCGCGGCGGTACGCAGCGCCGGCCAGTGGCGAGCGCGAGCGCAGCGCCACGAGGGCAGCTGGTGGTCGCACTGGGCGAGCTGGGCGCACCGCCGGGCCGGGCCCCTGGTGCGTGCGCCTGACACCCTCGGCAGCGCCGCCCACCCCCCCATCGAACCCGCTCCCGGTCGCTACGTGCGCGAGCGCTGACCGGCGCGCGACATCCTTCGCGGACCGCCCGTCGCCGCCGAGAGCCGTGTGCAGGCACGCTTGCTGCTTTGCAGCAGCGATTTACTGCGGAACGCGCACAGCCTTGCGTTACCATCCGCACCCCTCGCAAGCGCGACAGTGCGGGTCGCACCGCCGGCGCGCACGGCAGCCACGGGCGCGGCACGCAGGCCTGCAGCGTGCCGGCGCACGCAGCGAGCGACCCTGCAATGTCTTCATCAACCCGGCGGGCGAGACGCCACGCAACCTTCAGGAGATCGTGATGGCACAGAGAGTGGCACTGGTGACCGGCGGCATGGGCGGCCTCGGCGAAGCGATCGCAACCAAGCTGTCCAACATGGGTGACAAGGTGGTGGTCAGCTATTCGCCCGGCAACAGCAAGGCACAGAGCTGGCTGGCGGACATGAAGGCCAGAGGCCACGACATCTTTGCCGTGCAGATCGACGTCGCCGATTACGAGTCGTGCGCAGCCGGCTGCGCCAGGGTACAGGCCGAGGTCGGACCGATCGACGTGCTGGTGAACAACGCCGGCATCACGCGCGACATGACGTTCAAGAAGATGGGCAAGGTCGACTGGGACGCGGTGCTCAAGACCAATCTCGACAGCGTGTTCAACATGTGCAAGCCGGTCGTCGACGGCATGGTGGATCGCGGCTGGGGCCGGGTGGTCAACATCTCCTCGGTCAACGGTCAGAAGGGCGCCTTCGGCCAGACCAACTATTCCGCGGCCAAGGCCGGGATGCACGGCTTCACCAAGGCGCTGGCGCTCGAAGTGGCGCGCAAGGGCGTGACGGTGAACACGATCTCGCCGGGCTACATCGGCACCAAGATGGTGATGGCGATCCCCAAGGACGTGCTCGACACCAAGATCGTGCCGCAGATTCCGATGGGGCGTCTGGGCAAGCCTGAGGAAGTCGCAGGGCTGGTCGCGTATCTGTGCTCCGAGGAGGCGGCATTCGTCACCGGCTCGAACATCGCCATCAACGGCGGACAGCACATGTTCTGAGTGCAGGCGCAGGGCGCCGCCCGGCGGACCCTGCGCCGCTCGTCAGATCTGCGCTGCGGTGAGCGTGCGCGGCCCGACGCCAGCGATGACCGCTCGGGTGGAACCAGGCCCGCACGGTCGCGCAGCCCGGGGCGCCGTTTCGACGTGAAACCGCGCCGAGGGGCTGCCCGCGAGCTGTCCGGGGCGAGCGCTGCTCAGGGCCTGCGTGCCCGCGCCGATCTCGCCGCTGCGGATCGCACGCCGGCCTTCCTGGCCGGCGCCGCAGGTCTGCGTGGTGCGGGCGTGGTGGCGGTGGTCGTGGTTGCCGCGGTCCTGGCAATCCGCGAGGCTGCCTTGACACCGGAGCGGGCCACCTCCGACACCTGGCGCGTCGCGGTCATCAGCCCGTCGAACGCGGCCTGCCCCGCCTTCAGTGCGCCGCGAACCGCGGTCGAGGCGGCCTGCGCGCCGGTGGGATCGGCCTGCAGCATGTCCTGCAAGGCCGCTGGCAGTTCATCCGCAACCGCGTCGAGGCGCGCCTCGACCACCCGGGTGAACTGGTCCTGGAGCTCGGTCGCCACCGAGTACAGATTCTCCGAGTACGCGAGCGCCTGCTCGACGCTCTGACTGGCCAGCAGAGAGCGCAGCGCGGCGGCCTGCCCCGAGCCGGCCACCGACTGCAGCGCGTGCAGGCTGCGGGTGCTGACCTCCACCGCGCGCCTCGCGGCGTCGAGCTGCACCGCGATGAGCCGTCGCGAGGCCTCGACCGTCAGCTCGGCGAGCTTCATCGCTGCGGCCAGATTTTCCTGCTGCAGTCGCGCCAGGGAATCGGCCGCCCCCGGATTGTTCATCGCACAGCCCCCCCTTGAGGGATGGGAAATCCGATACACTCCCCGGCCGTCGGGAAGGGGCCGTCTGCTGCGGCCCCCTCGGCCGGTGCGGCCGGACTTCGCCGGAATGATGCCCGAAGCGCCACCGCGCGGGTAGAGTTGCGGTCGGGCGAGCGCCGTGACGACGCCCGGCGATCGCGATGGGCGTGCGCCCGGGCACCGGGTGGCTCATCGCGGCGACGCCATGCCTCGGAGCCGTCGCGCAGGCAGCACGCCGCCTGCGATACCCTTCGTTCTTTCCAGACCACTGTCGGACCAGGGACCATGAGCGACACCCCGCGCATCATCAAGAAGTACCCGAACCGCCGCCTCTACGACACCGCGACCAGCACCTACATCACGCTGGCGAACGTCAAGCAGCTGGTGCTGGAACAGACGCCATTTCAGGTCATCGACGCGAAGACCAGCGACGACCTCACGCGCAACATCCTGCTGCAGATCATCCTCGAGGAAGAGAACAGCGAAGCGCCGATGTTCTCCTCCGACATGCTGTCGCAGATGATCCGTTTCTACGGCAACGCGATGCAGGGGATGATGGGCAGCTATCTGGAGAAGAACATCCAGACCTTCATGGGCATCCAGAAGCAGCTGCAGGAGCAGTCGAAGTCGCTGTACGGGGCCAACCCGATGATGAACACCGACGCGTGGAACCAGATCGTCAAGATGCAGGGCCCGGCGATCCAGAGCCTGATGAGCGGCTACCTCGAACAGAGTGCGAAGATGTTCGTCGACATGCAGCAGCAGATGCAGAAGCAGACGCAGAACCTGTTCACCGGCTTCCCCTTTCCCGGCTTCGGCCAGGGCGGCGGCGCGAAGTCCGACGACAAGTAGAGCGCGCGCTGCGCTTGGCGACGCCTCGAAAACCGGCGGCTGAGCGGACCGCCGGTGGAGCCCGCCCGACGGCTCGCGCCGGCACGGAGGCTGCCGGTGGTGCGCCCAGCATGCGCCCGCTGGCGTCTGTACCGAAGGTGCCGAGGGTCGGGTTCGTTTCCCTCGGATGCCCGAAGGCGCTGGTCGATTCCGAACGCATCCTGACCGAACTGCGCGCGCAGGGCTATGCGATCGCACCCGACTACGCCGGCTCGGACATGGTGATCGTGAACACCTGCGGCTTCATCGGCGCCGCCGTCGAGGAGTCGCTGCAGGCGATCGGCGAAGCACTCGCCGAGAACGGCAAGGTGATCGTCACCGGCTGCCTGGGCGCGAAGGGCACGATCGTTCGCGACAGCTTTCCGCAGCTGCTGGCAGTGACCGGCCCGCACGCGACGGCGGAAGTGATGCAGGCCGTGCACGCGCACCTGCCACGGCCGCACGATCCGTTCGTCGATCTGGTGCCGGCGCAACCACGCGTACCGGCGCACGGCATCCGCCTCACGCCACGGCACTACGCGTATCTGAAGATCTCCGAGGGCTGCAATCACCGCTGCACGTTCTGCATCATCCCGTCGATGCGCGGCGATCTGGTGTCGCGCCCGGTCGGCGAGGTGCTGCAGGAGGCCGAGAACCTCGCACGCGCGGGCGTCAAGGAACTGCTGGTGATCTCGCAGGACACCAGCGCCTACGGCGTGGACGTCCGGTACCGCACCGGGTTCTGGGGCGGGCGCCCGGTGAAGACGCGCATGACCGAACTGGTGCAGGCGCTCGCCTCGTTCGGCATCTGGGTGCGGCTGCACTACGTCTATCCGTATCCGCACGTGGACGAGGTGATTCCGCTGATGGCGCAGGGCCGGCTGTTGCCGTATCTCGACGTGCCGTTCCAGCACGCGAGCCCGCGCATCCTCAGGCTGATGAAGCGCCCGGCCAGTGCGGAGAACACTCTCGCGCGCATCCGCGCCTGGCGCGAGATCTGTCCCGAGCTCACGATCCGCAGCACGTTCATCGCCGGCTTCCCCGGCGAAACAGAAGCGGAGTTCGAGCAGTTGCTGGAGTTCCTCGTCGAGGCGCAGCTCGACCGGGTCGGCTGCTTCGCGTATTCGCCGGTGGAGGGTGCGGCGGCGAATGAGCTGCCAGGCGCACTGCCCGACGAGGTGCGCGAGGCGCGGCGCGCGCGCCTGATGCAACTGCAGGCGAAGATCAGCGCACAGCGACTGCAGCGCAAGGTCGGCAGCACGCAGCAGGTGCTCATAGACACGGTCGAGGGCACGCGCGCCGTCGGCCGCAGCCACGCCGACGCGCCGGAGATCGACGGGGTCGTGCACGTGAGCCGGGCTGCGGGCGCACAGCCCGGCGATCTCGTCGCCGTGCGCATCACCCGCGCCGACGAGCACGACCTCTACGGCCAGCGCACGAGCTGAAGCCGCGCGCGTCGCACTGCGGCGCGAATCGGACCTGCCCGCCTGGTGCGTGCGCGGTTGCCGACACGCGCTCTGCGGCAGCCCTGCCCCTCAGCGGGCGAAGAACGACTTCACTGCCGCCAGATCCCGGGTGAGGGTCATCGGCGGCAGGCTCTTCAGGATCCGGCGGCCGTAGCCCCTGGACAGCAGGCGCGGGTCGCAGATCACGAGCACGCCGCGGTCGGTCTCGTCGCGGATCAGTCGTCCGGCACCCTGCTTGAGGGTGATCACCGCCTGCGGCAGCTGGATGTCGGCGAACGCGTTGCCGCCGCTGCGATTGACGTGCTCGATGCGCGCGGCGAGCACCGGGTCGTCGGGCGGGGCGAACGGCAGCTTGTCGATCACCACTGCCGACAGCGCCTCGCCGCGCACGTCCACCCCCTCCCAGAACGAGTGGCTCGCCACCAGCACGGCGTTGCCGCGCGCTCGAAAGCGCTCGAGCAGCTCGCTGCGCGGCGCCTCGCCCTGCACCATCAGCGGATACATCAGGCCGCGGCGGCGCAGCGCGGCGTCGAGCAGCTGGTGCGCAGCGCGCATCGCCCGCAGGCTGGTGCACAGCACGAAGGTGCGCCCACCGGCGGCCTCGATCACCGGCAGTGCCGCCTCGACCACCGCCGCCACGTACTCGGCAGTGTTAGGCTCCGGCATCCCCGGGGGCACGTACAGCAGCGACTGGCGCGGAAAATCGAACGGACTCGGCCACGACGCGCAGTCGGCCTGCGCCAGCCCGAGCGCGGACGCGTAGTGGCT
>CANGUQ010000176.1 GCA_947456915.1 Betaproteobacteria bacterium | reverse complement strand
GGCCAGGCCCCTTTTCGGATTGGCGCCATCACAGACTCGCCGGGGAGAACACCGGGAAAAGGGGCCTGGCCCCTTGTTGGTGGGCCCCTTTTTGGTTGCGCCTGTTCGGTCCGCGCGCAGAAAAAGGGGCCTGGCCCCTTTTTCCTTGCTCTTCCTCCCTTTCGACTTGGGCGCGCCGAAACGAAAAAGGGGCCTGGCCCCTTTTTCGTTCGGCCGGAAAGGGGCTACTTGAGCTTCAGGCCCTGTTCATTGAAGAACTTGACCGCGCCGGGATGGAACGGGATCACGGCTGCTCCCGGCACCTGCCACTTCAGGTCGATGTTCTTGCCTTCCGGGTGCACTGCGGCGAGATCAGCCCGGTGCTGGAACGTGGCGCGGGTGATGTTGTAGGCGACCTCGACCGGCATGTCCTCGCGCACGAACAGGATGTTCCACACGGCGACCGCTCCGACGTTGCCTTCCTGCCCCGGATACGACTTCGCCGGGATGGTGATCGGCACGTAGATCGGGCCGGTGCGCTTGACCATGTTCTCCAGCACGTCCTTCTGGTACTCGATCAGGCGCATCCTGATGCCCGGCGTCGCCGCGAGGTCGGTGATCGCCGGGGTGGGAATGCCGCCGACGAACCAGTAGGCGTCGAGCTGGCGGTCGCGCACTGCGCGCGTCGACTCGGCCGGCGACAGGCGCTCGCGCTTGATGTCCTTGTCCGGATCGATACCGACGGCGAGCAGAGCGCGGATCGCCATGATCTCGGTCGCACTGTTCGCCGGACCGGTGGACACACGCTTGCCGCGCAGGTCGTGAATCGAGTTGATGCCCGACCCCTCGATCGTCACCAGGTGCATCGTGTTCGGATACAGCACCATCAGCGCGCGGGCACCGACCTTGTTGCCGGTGAACTTGTCCAGCCCGTTCACCGCGTCCCAGGCAGCATCGGTCTGACCGAAGCCGATGTCGGCCTGGCCCTTCGCCAGCCGGAAGAAGTTTTCCGCCGAACCGGCGGTCGCTTCGACGTTGGCGTTGATGCCGGCGTGCTTCTGCAGGATCTGGGCGAGGCCGCCACCCAGCGGGAAGTAGACACCGCCGGTAGTGCCGGTGACGATCGAGAACGACTTCTGCGCGAATACCGGCGCCGACACGGCGACCAGCAGCGCGGTTGCTAGACTGAGAAGACGCTTCATCAGGCTTACCTCCGGTTGTACCGGCACACCTTGGACATCGGCGCAGAGGCCGCGGTTTCGGGGGCGCGATGGATGAAAACGAGCCATTATCTGACGACCGTTGACAGTTTGCCGACGGGCCGCGGATTATAGGGACTTGCCGCTATCTGTCCAGTGCCGGCCGAAGTGCCCCTTGCCGGGAGACGGTCACCCGCCACCGGCCGGCACCCGTGCGTGTTGCGACGCGCAGCCGACCCCATCGAGGGAAGGCAGCGAGACGGTGCCGGCCAGCCGCTTCGGGCTACTTCCTGAACAGGTACCCGATGTCCTTGAATGCCTTGAATTCCAGGGCATTCCCGGACGGGTCCAGGAAGAACATCGAGTGCTGCTCACCGATCTCGCCGACGAAGCGAACCTGCGGCTCGATGATGAATCTGACTCCGGCCGCGACCAGACGTTCCCTGAGCCGCTCCCAGTCGGCCAGCGGCAGGATCGCGCCGAAATGGCGGATCGGCACGTCGTCGCCGTCCACCGGCGAGGTATCGCTGACCGCGCACAGGTGCGGTGCCTCGTAGGCGACGATCTGATGACCGTAGAAGTCGAAGTCGCACCAGTCCTTGTTGTCGGTGCGCCCCTCGGCGCAGCCGAGCAGGCCACCGTAGAATGCGCGCGCCTCGCCCAGGCTGCGCACGGGAAAGGCGAGGTGGAAGAGGGGCGAGACGGGCTGGTTGGCGGTGGCCGCAGGGGTTGCGCTCATGGCTGGCTCCAGTCGATGATGCCGCGGGACGTCGCGGGGTGAACGGTCTGCGCCCGGGCGCGAGCGATCCCGGATGACCCCCATCCGGCTCGTGCCCGTGGCGCGCGCAGCGCGGGACAATGCCACAGGGCGCGGCCGCGCGCCGCTCGTCGGTCACCCGGCCGATCGCAGAGCCCGGACGCGCCGGGCAGGGAGCATGCAATGAGTGAAGCCGTCAAGCCGCTGCCGTTCGCCGGCGTGCGCGTCATCGAGTTCGTCCACATGGTGATGGGCCCGACCTGCGGGCTGGTGCTCGCCGACCTCGGCGCGGAGGTGATCAAGATCGAACCGCTCGACGGCGATCACACGCGCAAGCTGGTGGCCTCGGGCGCCGGATTCTTCCCCGCCTACAACCGGAACAAGAAGAGCCTCGCGGTCGACCTCAAGTCCGACGCCGGCAAGGCGATCGTGCACCGCCTGATCGCCACCGCCGACGTGGTGACCGAGAACTTCCGCCCGGGGGCGATGGATGCGCTCGGCTTCGGCTGGGAGGCGCTGTCCAGTGCGCATCCGCGGCTCGTCTACTGCTCGCACAAGGGCTTCCTGCGCGGCCCCTACGCGCACCGCACCGCGCTCGACGAGATGGCGCAGATGATGGGCGGGCTCGCCTACATGACCGGCCCGAAAGGCCGGCCGCTGCGCGCCGGCGCGTCGGTGAACGACGTGATGGGCGGGGTGTTCGGCGCGATCGCGGTGATGGGCGCGCTCTACCAGCGCCAGAGCACCGGCCGCGGCCAGTCCGTCGAGAGTGCGCTGTACGAGAACAACGTGTTCCTGATGGCCCAGCACATGATGGAGTACATGGCCACCGGCAGGCCGGCGGTGCCGATGCCCGACCGCGTGCGCGCATGGGCGGTGTACGACACCTTCGCCACGCGCGACGGCGAGCAGGTGTTCGTCGGCGTGGTCACCGACACGCAGTGGAAGGTGTTCTGCGAGTCGTTCGGCTTCCACGATTGGCTCGCCGATCCGGCGCTCGCGACCAACCCGCAGCGCGTCGCGCAGCGCGAGCGCACGATCCCCGTGATCAGCGAAGCCCTGGGGCGCCTGACCAAGGCCGAACTGATGCAGCGCTTCGAGGCGCTCGGCCTGCCGTTCGCGCCGATCGCGAAGCCCGAAGATCTGTTCGACGACCCGCACCTCAATCAGTCGGGCGGCCTCGCACCGATCACGATGCCCGACGGCTGCGCGACGAAGGTGCCGATCCTGCCGATCGAGATGGACGGGCGCCGGCTCGGCGTGCGGCTCGACCTGCCGAAGGTCGGCGAACACACGCGCGAGGTACTGGCCAGTGCCGGTTACGGCGACGAAGAGATCGACGCGCTGGTGGTGGCGAAGGTGGTGCACGCCGGGCGCTGACCGGCGGGCGCCCGAGGGGCGCCTCGCCCGACTCGCATCGCCCGCAGCGCACCGGCGATCCCCGTTCGGCCACCGGCGCGTGCCGCGCGGGCCGGAGAGCCTCCCTCACCGCTCGAGGCGCGCCATCTCCCCCAGCACCGCGCACACCGACCCGGTGTCCTGCTCCGCCCGGCCCTGCGCCATCGCCGCGTCGTAGAGGATCGCCGAGGTGTTGAGCAGCGGCGTCGGGCATGCCACGGCCTTGGCCATCTCGCCGATGATGTGCATGTCCTTCTGCCACACGGCGACCTTCATCGTCGCCGGGTAGTCGTCCTTCACCATCATCGGGCCGCGCACTTCGAACATGCGCGAGCCGCCTGCGCCGTTGCCGGCGACCTTCAGGATCAGCGCCGGGTCGAGTCCCATCTTCATCCCGAACACGAACGCCTCAGCGGCGGCCACGTTGTGGATCGCCACCAGCATGTTGGCCACGGCCTTCATCTTCATGCCGTTGCCGAAGGGGCCGACATGATCCTGCTGACGAGAGAAGCCGGCGAACACCGGGCGGATCTTCTCGGCGGCGGCGGGGTCACCACTCATGTAGACCGACAGGTCGCCGGTGACCGCCTGACCACCGGTCCCCGACAGCGGGCAGTCGAGCATCACGTTGCCGGCTGAGGCCAGTGCATCGTGACTGCGCAGCTTGTCCTCGATCGGCAGCGTCGACAGCTCGGCCACGATCAGGCCGCCGCGGCCGGCGTCGAGAATGCCCTCGGCGCCGGCCACCACCGCGTCCAGCGCCGCGACGCTGGGCAGCGACAGCAGCAGCACGTTGGCACGACTTGCCGCCGCCTTGGGCGACTCGACCAGCTCGACACCCTTCGCCTTCGCCGCTGCGCGCGCGGCCTCGGACACGTCGTAGCCGAGCACGGCAAAGCCGTTCTTCACCAGGTTCGCCGAGATCGCCGAGCCCATGATGCCCAGGCCGATCATTGCCACTGTCTGCGCCATTGCGCCCTCCTGCCGGTTCGGGGAAGGCGCGAGTTTACGGCGTACGTGCGCCGCGTGGCCGGGCTGGCGCGGCGGCCACCGCTGCACGCGCGTGACGCGCAGGGCGGGGTGTTGCGGGCCGTTCGCATTCGTGTCACGCGCGCGCCTGATCATTCATCAGTCCGCCCACCAGCGACAAATCTCCGGGAGTCCTCGATGAACCCCCCTCGTCCCCACCACCCGCATGCGCTGTTTGCGGCGCTCGCGTTGAGCATCGTCACCGGCACCGCTGCAGCCGCCACGTACACCGAGTCGATCGACGGAGAGTTGTCGAACGATCGTCTGTCGCCGAGCCTGTTCGTGCTCGACTTCAGTGCATCGGGCAGCGTCCCGGGCTCGAACGTGTTGACCGGAACGCTCGGTCGCCTCGCGGGGACACCGCCGGATCGCGACTACGTCACCGTGCGCTTACCCTCGGGCCACGTGCTCGCGTCCTTGCGCGTCGGAAACCAGACGACGTTCGGAGGTGGCGGAGCCTTCATCGGTTTCGCGGCCGGTTCGACCATGCCGGTGCCCGAGACGGCGACCAGCGCAACGGGTCTGCTCGGCTGGAAGGTGTACGGCGCCGCCGATCTCAACACCGATATCCTGCAGGCAATGTCCGTACCGGCCAATGGATCGACCGGCTTCTCCGCTCCGCTCGCGGCGGGCGACTACACGTTCTGGCTGCAGGAACTCGCCGCAGGCACGTTCGACTACCGGTTCAACTTCGTCGTTGCACCGGCGACAACGGTTGTACCGCTGCCGGCAGCCGCGTGGCTGTTCGTGGCCGGCATGGCGACGCTGCTCGCAGCAGGACGGCGAAGGTAACGCGCCCAGCGCTCGGCGCCGGGCAAGCCTTGACCCCCTCCGAACTCCAGATCAGCTCAGCCCGTCACCGACCTCGACGTTCTCGGGCTTGAGTTCCACACCCGAGGCCTTCGCCTGCAGCAGGAGCAGCTGCGAGAAGTCCTGGTCATAGCCATGCCCGATCAGCGTCTGCACCATGTCGCGGGTGATCGTGGTGGTGGGCATCGGCACTTCCAGCTCCTTCGCCGCCGACAGCCCGAGGTCCAGATCCTTGCGCAGCAGCTCGGGAGTGAACGTGACGTGGAAGTCCAGATTCACCAGCGCCGGCGTCTTGTACTTCGTGAAGGTGGAGCCCATCACGCTCTTGTTGAGGAAGTCGAGAAACTGGTGCCGCTTCATGCCCGCCTTCTCGGCGAGCAGCGTGATCTCGCACAGGTTCTGGATCACCACGCCGAGCATCACGTTGTGGCAGATCTTGGCGATGCGCGACAGTTCGCCGTCACCGACATAGGACACGCCGGCACCGACCACGTCCAGATACGGCAGTGCCATGTCGAACGAGGCCTGCGGGCCGGAGGCGACGATGGTGAGCTTGCCGGCCTTGATCACCTTGGCGTTGCCCGACACCGGTGCGGCCAGCATCTGCACGCCGCGCGAGGCGAGCTCGGCACGGATCTCGGCGGAAGCTTCCAGCGAGATCGAGGTCGAGTCGATGACGAGCTTCGGCTTGCCGCCCTTGCTCATCACGCCGTTGGGACCGTACAGCACTTCCTTCACGTCGTCGCCGGTGGAGACCATGGTGAAGATGATGTCGCAGCCGGCGAGGTCGGTGAGGTTGTCGACGACCTTCGCGCCGTACTCCTTCAGCGGTTCGGCCTTGGACTTCGTGCGGTTCCACACCGACAGGTCGCAGCCGACCTTGGCCAGCCGCGCCGCCATCGCATAGCCCATGCGGCCGATGCCGATCCAGCCGAGCTTGTGCTGCTTCAGATTGACTTGAGCCATGCGAATGTCCTTTGCGGTGGTTGAGTGATCGAAGTTGGGGCCAGCCCCCGGCGCTCGGGTGCTGCCCGGAGGTAGAGACGATCCCGAGCGTCCGGGGTCCGTCTGCGGATGAGTTGTCCCGGGATCGGGTCCCGCCTGCTGCCCGCGGTCAGGCCGGTCGGCAGCCGGTCGAGGGTCAGGCTGCGGCGGCAGGTCAGGCCGCAGTGACGGACCCGACCTGCCCGCGCGCCGCGCGAGCGGGGTGCATGCTCGGAGAAATCAGTCGGCCTTGATGTTGGCCTGCCTGATCAGCTTGCCGAACGAGGCGATCTCGTTCCTGACCAGTGTATTGAGCTCCTCGGGCGTGCTCGACAGCGCCTCGACGCCGAGCGAGGCGAAACGCTCGACCACGTCGGGCATCTTCATGATCTTCAGCAGTTCGGCGTTCAGGCGCGAGACGATCGCCGCCGGTGTGCCGGTGGGCACGAACAGCCCCCACCAGTTCACCATGTCGAAGCCGGGCAGGACGCTCGCCATCGTCGGCACCCCGGGCACCAGCGCGCTTTCCTTCGGCGAAGTGACCGCCAGCGCGCGCAGCTTGCCGGCCTTGACCTGCGGCAGTGCCGGCGCCATGTCCGACCAGGCGATCGGGATGTTGCCCGCGACCATGTCCTGCACCACAAGGATCGACCCCTTGTAGGTGATGTGGGTCATCTCGGTCTTCGTCATGTCCTTGAACTGCTCGGCGGCCAGATGCGCGAGCGTGCCCACGCCCGAGGAGCCGTAGTTGATGCCCCCCTTCTGCGCGCGCACGAACGGAATCAGCTGCTTGATGTCCTTTACCGGGACCGACGGATGCACGACCAGCAGTTGCGGCGAGCGTGCCACCAGCGAGATCGGCAGGAAATCGCGCAGCGTGTCGTACTGATACTTGACCAGCAGCGGGTTGATCGAGATCGGGCTCGCGTTGCCCACGAGGATGGTGTAGCCGTCGGCTGCCGCCTTCGCCGCGACCTCCGTGCCCAGACTGCCCCCGGCGCCGGGGCGGTTCTCCACCAGCACCGGCTGACCGAGTGCCTCCTGCAGCTTGGCGCCGATCAGGCGACCGATCACGTCCGAGGTACCGCCGGGCGGAAACGGTGCGATGACGCGCACCGGTTTCACCGGCCACGCCGGCTGGGCCGCGACAGTCCACGGCAGCGCCGCTGCGGCGCACGCAGCCAGCGCGAACACGCCGTTGATCGCACAACGGCGGGAAGTGAGCAACGTCTGGATCGAAAACATCGTCAATGCCTCCTCGAGACTGGATTCCCGCCCGGCCGACTCC
>CANGUQ010000175.1 GCA_947456915.1 Betaproteobacteria bacterium | reverse complement strand
TCTCCGGACCGCGCAATGCACGCACCGGCCGCGCTGCCGGCCCCCGATTCCTTCCCCACCCCGATGGAGACCGTACCGATGAACCGCATCGATCGCCGCACCTTCCTTTCCGCTTCCATCGCCGGGGCCGGCCTCGCGCTCGCGCCGGCACTTGCGCGCGCCCAGGCCGCGGGGCTCACGCTCGCCGAGATCCGCAAGTCCGGCGAGCTGCGCATCGGCTGCGAGGCCGCCTACGTGCCGTTCACCTACCGCGACCAGGGCCGCATCGTCGGCTACGACGTCGAGCTCGCGGAGATCTTCTGCAAGACCCTGGGCGTGAAGGCCAGTTTCATCGACACCGCCTGGGCCGGCGTCATTCCGGCCCTGTACGCGAAGAAGTTCGACATCATCATGAGCTCGATGAGCTACACCGCCGAGCGCGTGAAGCGCGTCGCGTTCAGCATTCCCTACGCCGAGGCCTCGCAGGCGCTGCTCGTGCGCGCCGGCGACGCGGGCACGATCAGGGGCGTGAAGGAGCTCAACGGGCGGGTGGTCGCGGTCAAGCTGGGCTCGCCCGGCCAGATCCTGCAGGAGCGCATCAACAAGGAACTGACCGCGGCCGGCGGGGCGGGCTTCAAGGAGGTGCGGGTGTTCGACGACCACCCGGCGGCCTACATCGCGCTCGCGCAGAATCGCGTCGACGCCGTGTTCAACACGGTTCCCACGCTCGCGATGGTGCTGCGCGATGCGCCGAAGACCTACGCGATGGTGCAGGGGATCGGGTCGGACAACTGGGCCGGCATCGCCGCGCGCATGGAGGACAAGGAGATCGTCGCCTTCCTCGACGGTGAACTCATGCGCATGCGCAAGGACGGATCGCTCGGAGCGCTGCAGCGCAAGTGGTTCGGGTTCGAGATGAAGCTGATCGACCGCGTGCCGACGTTCGGCTAGACGGATCCGGCGCGCGCCGGCGGGCAGGCCGGCGCGCGCCGGCAACGACCGTGTACGGGACTCGAGGGGGCTGCGATGCAGTTTGACTGGGACCTGGTCGCCAGGGCCGTGCCGTTGCTCGGCACGGGCCTGTGGGCGACGGTGAAGATCTGCTTCTTCGCGATCATCTTCGGCACGATCCTCGGGTTCGTGCTCGGGCTCGCGTCGATGTCGCGCATCGCACCGGTGCGCTGGGCGGTGTTCGCCTACGTCGACTTCTTTCGCGGCACGCCGCTGCTGATCCAGATCTTCCTCGTGTACTTCGCGCTGCCGGTGATCGGGGTGAGCCTGCCCGAATTCTGGGCGGGGGTAGTGGCGCTGTCGCTCAATGCGGCGAGCTTCATCGCGGAGGTGGTGCGCGCCGCGGTGAGCAACATCGAGCGCGGCCAGACCGAGGCCGCGCTGTCGATCGGCATGCGCCAGCGCCAGATCCTGTGGCGCATCCTGCTGCCGCAGGCGCTGCGCGGCATCGTGCCGCCGCTCACCAACGAGCTGATCACGCTGGTGAAGGGCTCGGCGCTGCTCTCGGTGATCTCGGTGTACGAACTCACCCGCGCCGGGCAGGCGATCATCGCGGTGCACTTCGCGCCGTTCGAGATCTTCCTGCTGATCGCGCTCTACTATTACGTGACGATCTCGGCGCTGACCTGGCTGTCGCGCGTGATCGAGCGGCGGTTGCCCGTATGGTGATCATCACGTCGGCCCGCTGCGGGCGGCAGCCGCAGCGCCGGGCACACCGCCGATCCGGCGACTGGAGGCCAGCATGACGAGCGAACAGGAATCGCTGCTCGTCGTCGAGGGACTGAGCAAGCGCTACGGCGATCGCACGGTGCTCGACCGGGTCAGCCTGCGCCTTGCCCCGCGCGAGACGCTGGTGGCGATCGGGCCGTCGGGTTCGGGGAAGACGACGCTGCTTCGCTGCATCAACCGGCTGGAGACGCCCGATGCGGGCATCGTGCGCCTGCGCGGGGAGGCGATCGGGGTCGATCACCGCTCGGCTCCGCTGCCGGAGGCTGCGCTCGCACGCCAGCGCAGCCGCATCGGCTTCGTGTTCCAGCGGTTCAATCTGTTCGTGCACCTGTCGGCGCTCGAGAACGTGGCGATCGGACCGCAGCGCGTGCTCGGACTGTCGCGCGCGGAGGCGCTCGAGCGCGCCCGCGCCGAACTGGACCGCGTGCACCTCGCCGATCACCTGGGCAAGCGGCCGAGCCAGCTCTCCGGCGGCCAGCAGCAGCGCGTGGCGATCGCGCGCGCGCTGGCGATGCGGCCCGAACTCATGCTGTTCGACGAACCGACCTCGGCGCTCGACCCGGAACTGGTGCAGGAGGTGCTCGACGTGATGGGCGAACTCGCGCAGGGCGGCATGACGATGATCATCGTCACCCACGAGATGCGCTTCGCCCGCCAGGCGGCAGACCGGGTAATCTTCATGGACGGCGGTGCGATCGTCGAGCAGGGCACGCCGGATGCGCTGTTCGATGCGCCCGCCGAGGAACGCACGCGACGCTTTCTGGCGCATCTGGGGAAATGAACATGATCGAACGCGCGTTTCAGGGCTATGGCGCGAATCCGCCCGACATCCGCTGGCCCAACGGCGGGCGCTTCGCCGTGTCCTTCGTGCTCAACATCGAAGAGGGGGCCGAACTCAACATCGGCGACGGCGACGAGCGCAACGAGGCGCGGCACGAGGTGCGCCAGGAGGTGAGCGGCGTGCCGGACCTGTGCACCGCTTCCCACTACGAGTACTCGACGCGGGTCGGGTACTGGCGGGTGATGCGCGAGTTCGAGCGGGCAGGCATCCCGCTCACGTTCAACGTCTGCACGCGCGCGCTCGAGCGCGCGCCGTGGATCGCAGAGGACGGCGTGCGGCGTGGCGTGGAGTTCATGTGCCACAGCTACCGCTGGGAGTCGCACTACCCGATGACCGCGGATCACGAGCTGAAGACCATCCGCAAGGCGGCCGAGGGCATCCGGCGGCTCACCGGCGAGCGTCCGCTGGGCTGGCACACGCGCTCCTCGGCCTCGGTCAACACCCGCCGGCTGATCGTCGAGGAAGGCTTCCTCTACGACAGCGATGCGTACAACGACGATCTGCCGTACTACGTGCCGGTCAACGGCAAGCCGCACCTCGTCGTGCCGTACTGCTTCGACACCAACGACATGCGCTTCCACGACAGCTACGCGTTCACGCGCGGCTCGGACTTCGCCGACTACACGATCGATGCCTTCGACTGGCTCAACGCCGAGGCGGAGCACGCGCCGAAGATGCTGTCGATCGGTCTGCACGTGCGCATCATCAGCCGGGCCGGACGCATGGCCGGGCTGCGCACGCTGCTCGATCACGTCAGGAACGCGCCCGGTGTCTGGTTCGCCCGGCGCCGCGACATCGCCCGGCACTGGCTCAATGCCGTTCCCCCCGACCGTGCGGCGCTGTCCCGATGAAGATACTCGTCATCAACGGCAACATGACCCAGGCGATCACCGACGGCTGCGTGAACGCCGCGCGGGAGGTCGCCGCGCCCGGCACGCAGGTGATCGGCGCCACCGGGACGTTCGGGCCGCAGGTCATCGGCAGCCGCGCCGAGCACGCGCTCGCGCAGCACGGCATGCTCGAGCTCGGGGCGAAGCACGGCGCGGACTGCGACGCGATCGTGGTGGCCGTGTCGATGGACACCGGCCTGCCGGCGCTGCGCGAGGTGCTGTCGATCCCGGTGCTGGGCATGACCGAAGCGGGCGCACTGACCGCCTGCACGCTGGGGGCGAAGTTCGCGCTGGTGACCTTCGGCCGGCGCCACATCCCCACGTACGGGGAACTGATCGACGGCTACGGGCTGGGTTCGCGCTGCGTCGGGGTCGAGGCGATCGATGCCGGCCCCAACGCCGCGCTGGCCGACCCGGCCGCCGCCGTGCGCTCGCTGATCGAACTGGGCCGCAAGGCGATCGACGAGCGCGGCGCCGAGGTGATCCTGCTCGCGGGAGCGGTCGCCGCCGCCTGGCAGCGCGACGTGCAGCAGGGCCTGCCGGTGCCGGTGGTCGAGGGCATCCGCTGCGCAACGCTGATGGCCGAGACGCTGGTGCGTCTCGCCTTCCCCAAGCCGAAGGTCGGCAGCTATTCCTCGCCCGGGGTGCGTACGGTCAGCGGCGTGGATCCCGCGATCGCCCGGCTGTTCGGGCCGGGCGACTGACGCAGCGCACCGCTCTGGTGCGCTGCGCGTCGCGGCAGTGCGCCCCGTCGCGGCAGGCAGCGACGGGGCATGGCGATGCCCGGACGTGGTGCGCACGCGGGACCGAGGTCCGTCCCTGACCACCGGGCGTTGCCGGGTCACGACTGCCGGCGGGGCAGCGCGCGGGAACGCTCCTTGCTGAGTCTGCGTGTCCGATCGCCGCACCGGCGGTCGTCATCGCGGCCGCCGTGCGGCCGGAAACCGGGAGCTTCCGCCATGCGTCTGCTGTCCGCTGCACTCACGATCGGTCTGTCCTGTGCGCTCGCCGCACCCGTCTTCGCGCAGGGCAAGTGGCCGGAGCGGCCGATCCGCGTGATCAACCCGTTCACGCCGGGCGGAACCTCGGACCTGATCATGCGTCTGGCCTCCGAGCGCGCCGAGAAACTGCTCGGCACGCAACTCATCCTCGAGAGCCGGCCCGGCGCAGGCGGTTCGATCGGCAGCGCGGTCGTCGCCCAGGCGCCGGCCGACGGCTACACGTTGCTGGTGACCACCACCGGGCCGGCGGCGATCGCGCAGGTGCTGTTCGAGAAGCCACCCTACGACGTGGCGAAGGACTTCACCTACCTGTACATGTTCGGGGGTGCGCCGATCCTGGTCGCGGTGTCTGCCAAGTCGCCGATCAGATCGCTGCAGGACTACATCGCGGCGGCGAAGAAGGGGCCGATGACCTTCGCCAACAGCGGCACCGGGAGCGTCGGTCACCTCGCCGGCGCGCTGTTCGGCGGCGAGGCGGGCGTGAAGATGATCCACGTGCCGTTCAAGGGTGCGCCCGAGGCGCAGGCGAGCATCGTCTCCGGCGAGGTGGTTTCGCTGTGGAACACGCTGGGCGCGCACGTGGGCGGGCTGAAGGGCGGCGAGATCCGCGGCATCGCGGTGACCAGCTTCGATCGCGCTCCGCAGTTCCCGGACATTCCCACCGTGCGTGAGCTGGGCTACCCGGACGTGGTCGTCACCAACTGGTTCCTGCTGGCCGGGCCCGCAGCGCTGCCGGCCGACATCACGCGCAGGCTGAACGAGGTGTTCTCCGCAGCGGCCAAGGATCCGAAGGTGGCCGAGGGGCTGGCGGCGCTGGGCCTGCAGCCGATTCCCGGCCTCAACCTGAAGAACTACACCGACTTCATCCGCAAGGAGGTCGCGCTGTGGGGCAAGGTGATGCAGGAGCACGGCATCAAGCGCCAGTAGTGCGGCGCGCGCCTCGCGCCTCCCGGCGACACACCGTGGCGCCGGCGCGCACACGACACGGCGGCACGCACGATGCAGCCTGACCATTCCCGTACCGGGCAGGGCGCCGGGGCAGGGCTCCTGTTCATCGCCTGCGGCGCGGTCGGACTGTGGTTCGGCCGCGGCCTCGCCGTGGGCGACGTGCAGCAGATGGGGCCGGGCTTCGCGCCGCTGCTGATCAGTGCAGCGCTGGTCGTGCTGGGCGCGGCCGCGCTCGTGCGCTCGCTGCTGCGCGGCTCGCCGGCGATCGAGGCGGTGTCGGCGCGCGCGGTGCTGGGCATCGTGGCGGCGCTGGGCGTGTTCGCGGCCTCGATCGCCACGCTCGGTCTGGCGGTGGCAGCGGTACTGACGGTGTTCGTCGCCTGCCTGATCGAGCCGAAGCTGCGCTGGCGCGAGTCGCTCGGCCTTGCGGCCGGGGCGTCGGCGGTCGCCATCGCGCTGTTCGTCTGGGTGCTGCGCATCCCGTTTCAGGTCTGGCCGGTCTGACCCGCGATGGAACTGCTCGACAACCTGCTGCTCGGCTTCTCGGTGGCGATCAGCTGGGTCAACCTGCTGTTCTGCCTGATCGGCGTGCTGGTGGGAACGCTGATCGGTGTGCTGCCCGGTCTCGGGCCGGTGACCACGATCGCAATGCTGCTGCCGATCACCTACCACCTGGAACCGGTGACCGGGCTGATCATGCTCGCCGGCATCTTCTACGGCTCGCAGTACGGCGGCTCGACCACCTCCATCCTGCTCAACATGCCCGGCGAGGCGGCCTCGGTGGTCACCTGCCTCGACGGCCACCAGATGGCGAAACAGGGCCGCGCCGGGGCGGCGCTGGCGATCGCGGCGATCGGCTCGTTCATCGGCGGCACGGTGGCCACGCTGATCGTCGCCGGCGCGGCGCTGTACATCGCCGAGTTCGTCAAGACGTTCACCTCGGTCGAGTACTTCTCGCTGATGGTGTTCGGCCTCGTCGCCGCCGTCGTGCTGGCGAGCGGTTCGGTGCTCAACGCGATCGCCATGGTGCTGCTCGGGCTGCTGCTCGGGCTGGTCGGCACCGACGTGAGTTCCGGCACGCAGCGCTACGTGTTCGGCGTGCCGATGCTCGCCGACGGCATCGACTTCGTGATCCTCGCCACCGGGCTGTTCGGCATCGCCGAGGTGCTGGCCAATCTCGAGCGGCGCATCAAGCAGGGCCAGCCGATGGCGATCGCCAGCGTCGGCCGCGCCTGGCTCACCCGCGCGGAGTGGAAGCAGTCGGCACCGGCGGTGGGCCGCGGCACGCTGCTGGGCTCGGCGCTGGGGGTGCTGCCCGGCAGTGGCGGCATGCTCGCCTCGTTCGCCTCCTACACGCTGGAGAAGAAGCTCGCGCGCGACCCGTCGCGTTTCGGCAAGGGCGCGATCGAGGGCGTGGCCGGGCCGGAGTCGGCGAACAACGCCGGTTCGCAGACCTCGTTCATTCCGCTGCTCACGATGGGCCTGCCGTCCAACGCGACGATGGCGATGATGGCCGGGGCGATGATGATCCACGGCATCGTGCCCAGCTCCAAGGTGGTGACCGACCAGCCCGAGCTGTTCTGGGGCCTGATCGCCAGCATGTGGATCGGCAACGTGCTGCTGCTGATCATCAACCTGCCGCTGATCGGCATGTGGATCCGGATCCTCGCGGTGCCGTACCGTCTGCTGTATCCGGTGGTGCTGCTGCTGTGCTGCATCGGCGTGTATTCGTTCACCAGTTCGGCGCAGTCGATCCTGTTCATGCTCGGCTTCGGCGTGCTTGGCTGGGTGTTTCTGAAGTTCGGCTGCGAACCGGCGCCGCTGGTGCTGGGCTTCGTGCTCGGCAGCCGGATGGAGGAGAACCTGCGACGCGCGATGCTCGTCTCCGGCGGTGATGCCTGGGTGTTCCTGAACCGCCCGATCAGTCTCGCCTTCCTGATCGGCGCCGGTCTGCTGCTGCTGCTGATCCTGCTGCCCGCGTTCAGCCGCAGCCGCAGCGCGCTGCGCGAGGGCTGACCGCGCGAGGCGCTGGCCGGGCCGGCGCTCGGGCAGCGGCCCGACCTCCGTGCCG
>CANGUQ010000174.1 GCA_947456915.1 Betaproteobacteria bacterium | reverse complement strand
GGAGCAGCGGAGGGGGTCATCAGGTCTTGAGTCTTGCATCGCGCGTGCACGCGCGATGCAAGACTCAAGACCTGACCCCGCGCCTTGGCGCGCCTGCGGGCCCCAGGCCTGCCACGCGCGCCGAGCGCGTTGCCGTGCGCCGCGATCTGGGTTAGTCTATAACCCTTGATGCAACTACATTGCATGTGGAAGAGCCTTGCGCGTGCTGACGACTCGCAGGCATCGACCCAGGGAGATGACATGCGCGATCGCTCGAACACGCCGCAGGCACTGGCCGGCGCCCTGCTTGCTGCTGCAGCCGGCGCGTGCGCTCCCGGCTTCGCTTTGGCTCAGTCCGGACAAGCCACACCGCCACGCCCGGTCGTGCAACTGCCGCCGGTGGTGGTTACCGGCAACCCGCTGGGCAGCCAGTTGCTCGATCTGGCGGCACCGATCAGCGTGCTCGAGGGCGAGCGACTTCGTCAGCGCATCGCTCCGACGCTGGGTGAGACGCTCTCCGGCGAGCCGGGCATCTCGTCGAGCTGGTTCGGACCGAACGCGAGCCGTCCGGTGATCCGCGGCCTTGATGGCGAGCGCATTCGCATCCTGTCCAATGGCGTGGCGAATCTGGATGCTTCCGGCACCAGCGTCGATCACGCGGTCTCGATCGAGCCGCTGCTGGTCGACCGCATCGAGGTTGTGCGCGGCCCGGCGGCGATCCTGTACGGCACCTCGGCGGTAGGCGGTGTGGTCAACGTCGTCGACAACCGCATCGCCACCGAGAACAATCCGCGCGGTGTCACCGGCGCGATCGACACGCGCCTGGGCAGCAACGATCGCGAGCGCGCGCTGGTGGGCAAGGTCGACCTCGGACTCGAGGGTGGGCTCAACCTGCATTTCGATGCCTTCGGCCGCGAGACCGGCAATCTGCGCATTCCGGGCTTCGCGCGCTCGGCGCGGCTGCGCGCGACGACTGCGCCGCCCAACGGGATCGAGCCGACCGGCACGCTGGCCAACAGCGGTGCGCGCTCCAACGGCGGTGCCATGGGTGCGTCCTACGTGTGGGCACAGGGCTACCTGGGCGGCAGCGTGTCGACGCTGTCTTCGCTCTACGGCACGGTGCAGGAGCCGGACGTGAAGATCCGGCTCGACCAGACGCGGCTCGATCTCGCCGGCGAGCGGCGCGATCTTGGTGTGTTCGAAGCGGTGCGCTTCAAGTTCGGCCGCAGCAGCTACCGGCACGCGGAGGAAGACGCGGGCGTTGCGGGGACGGTGTTCCGCAACCAGGGTCACGATCTGCGTGTCGAGGCCGTGCATCGCCCGATCGGTCTGCTGCGTGGCGTGATCGGATTTCAGTCCACGCAGTTCAACTTCGAGGCGAGTGGTGACGAAGCGTTTCTGCCGCGCACCGAGAACAGGACCAACGCGCTGTTCGTGTTCGAAGAACTGCGCTGGGCGGCGTGGACATTCCAGGCCGGCGGCCGTCTGGAGCAACACCGTGTCGCCGCGGCCGAAGATCCGAACTTCGGACCCGCCGACCGGCGCACGTTCAGTACGCAGAGCGGATCGATGGGTGCGGTCTACGCGTTCAGTCGCGAGTACGCCCTGGCGCTGAACTTCTCGCACACCGAGCGCGCACCGAACTACCAGGAACTGTTCGCCAACGGTCCGCACATCGCCACCAACGCGTTCGAGATCGGCAATCGCGGCTTCGGCACCGAGAAGTCCAACGCGGTTGACCTGTCGCTGCGCAAGCGCGAGGGACGGTTGACCGGCAGCGTCGGCGTGTTCCTGAACCGCTTCTCCGACTTCATTGCGCTGGTGCCCGACGCCACCTTCGTCGATCCCGATCCGGTGCGTAACCTGCCAGGGCTTCGCTATACGGCGGTGCCCGCACGGTTCAAGGGTGTCGAAGCCTCGGCACGCGTGCTGCTGGTCGATCGCCCCTACCGGCTCGCACTCGAGCTGCGCGGTGATGTGACCCGTGCGGAGAACACGCAGACCGGCGAGCCGCTGCCGCGCATCGCGCCGGCGCGCTTCGGCGGCGGCCTCGTGTTCGAGCAGGCCGCGCTGACCGCCCGCATCGATGCGCTGCGCGTGCAGGGCCAGGACAGGGTAGCCGCGGGCGAGTTGCCCACCGACGGCTACACGATGGTGAACGCGAGTGTCGGCTACCGGGTGCGCGTCCCGTTCGCCGATCTGAACCTGTTCCTGCGCGGGGTGAACCTGCTCAATCAGGAAGCGCGTAACCACGTGTCTTTCCTGAAGGACATTGCGCCGTACGGGCGGCGCGGGGTGGTGGTGGGGGTGCGCGGGAGTTTCTGAACCCCGGAGTATCGGGCACGAAAGTGCCCCGGCGCTGCGCGTCGACCCGCCAGCCCGCCGCGCGCGCAGGCGTGAGCGGCGCAATCGGGTCTGTTGCCGTCCCTCGCGCTGCGGTGGCGGACAACGACCTCGGTCACCGGAGTCAGCCCGAGACCCCTTCAGCGAAAAGGGGCCCGAAAAAGGGGCCAGGCCCCTTTTCGGCGGGCTTCTTTTCGGCGGGCAAGAACGGGGCGTGGCCCGGCGGATAAAAAGGGGCCAGGCCCCTTTTTGAAGTCGCCGAAGGCGGGGTCGGGGCTGGGGTGTCTTCGGCGACTGCTGTGCCCGCAGCACGGGCGTGCGGCGCGCGCTGCGTATAATCCACGGCCCGGCACGACGACGGCTCGCGGCACTCCAGCCCGCAGCCGCAGCTTCCCATGCAGCAATTCGAAGGCACCACCATCCTGTCGGTCCGCCGCGGCGACCGCGTCGCGCTCGGCGGTGACGGACAGGTCACGCTCGGCAGCATCGTGATCAAGTCCACCGCGCGCAAGGTGCGGCGGCTCTACCACGAGCGCATCCTCGCCGGATTCGCCGGCGGTACTGCTGACGCGTTCACGCTGTTCGAGCGTTTCGAGGCGAAACTGGAGAAGCATCAGGGCCACCTGCTGCGCTCGGCGGTGGAACTGGCCAAGGACTGGCGCACCGACCGCCTCCTGCGCCGCCTGGAGGCGATGCTGGCGGTGGCCGATCGCGAGCATTCGCTGGTGATCACCGGTGCGGGCGACGTGCTCGAGCCCGAGCATGGGCTGGTGGCGATCGGCAGCGGCGGCGCCTACGCGCAGTCGGCGGCGCGCGCGCTGCTGATGGAGACCGACCTGCCACCCGCGGTCATCGTGAAGAAGGCGCTGACCATCGCCGGAGAGATCTGCATCTACACCAACCAGAACCACGTGATCGAGGAACTCGGCGGTGACAGCGAACCCGTCATTACCGCGCCGGTGAACGAGCGATGAGCGCGATGACCCCGCAGGAGATCGTGCACGAGCTCGACAAGCACATCGTCGGGCAGACGGCGGCCAAGCGCGCGGTGGCGATCGCACTGCGCAACCGCTGGCGGCGCAGCCAGGTGGACGAGGCGCTGCGCCAGGAGATCACGCCCAAGAACATCCTGATGATCGGTCCGACCGGCGTGGGCAAGACCGAGATCGCGCGACGGCTCGCGCGCCTGGCCGATGCGCCGTTCATCAAGGTCGAAGCGACCAAGTTCACCGAGGTCGGCTACGTCGGGCGCGACGTCGACACGATCATCCGCGATCTGACCGAAGCGGCGATCAAGCAGGCGCGCGAGAGCGAGATGCGCAAGATGCGCCATCGCGCTGCGGACGCGGCCGAGGAGCGTGTGCTCGACGCGCTGTTGCCGCCGGCGCGCGACATCGGCTTCACCACCGACGACTCCGAACGCTCGAACACGACGCGGCAGAAGTTCCGCAAGAAGCTGCGCGAGGGCGAGCTCGACGACAAGGAGATCGAGATCGACGTCGCGATGCCCGGTGCGCAGATGGAGATCATGGCGCCGCCCGGCATGGAGGAACTGACCTCGCAGATCCAGGGCATGTTCCAGAACCTGGGCGCCGGCCGCCGCAAGACACGCAAGCTGCGCATCCGTGAAGCGATGCAGATGCTCACCGACGAGGAAGCAGCCAAGCTCGTCAACGACGAGGAACTGAAGGTGCGCGCACTCGCCAACGTCGAGCAGAACGGCATCGTGTTCATCGACGAGTTCGACAAGATCGCCAACCGCAGCGAGGGTTCGAGCGCAGACGTGTCGCGCCAGGGCGTGCAGCGCGATCTGCTGCCGCTGGTCGAGGGCACGACGGTGTCGACTAGGTACGGGATGATCAAGACCGATCACATCCTGTTCATTGCCAGCGGCGCATTCCATCTGACCAAGCCCTCGGACCTGATCCCCGAGATGCAGGGGCGCTTTCCGATCCGCGTCGAGCTCGAATCGCTGACCGTCGGGGACTTCGAGCAGATTCTCACCGCCACCGATGCCTGCCTCACGCGCCAGTACCAGGCGCTGCTTGCCACCGAGAGCGTGACGCTCGATTTTCGTCCCGAGGGCATCAAGCGCCTGGCGGAGATCGCATGGCAGGTCAACGAGCGCGTGGAGAACATCGGCGCACGGCGGCTCTACACGGTGATGGAGAAGCTGCTGGAGGAACTGTCGTTCGCCGCATCGAAGCACACCGGCGAGACGGTGGTTGTCGATGCCAGTTACGTCGATGCGCGACTGAAGCAGCTCGCGGGCAGCGAAGACCTCGCCCGCTACGTGCTGTAGCCGTGTTGCACGGCGCGCGCTGATGGCCGGGCCCGGTGCTTCCGGGCTGAGCGCAGCGCAGGCTGCGCAGCGGCTGGCCGAACACGGCCCGAACGAACTCGCCGCGGCAGGTAACAGCGGCTGGCTGCGCCTGATCGCGGGTGTTGTGCGCGAACCGATGTTCGCGTTGCTGATCGGTGCGGCCGGCGTCTACTTCCTGCTCGGCGATCTGCAGGAGGCGATCGTGCTCACCGCCTCGATCGGTGTGATCGTGCTGATCACGCTGTGGCAGGAGCGCAAGAGCGAGCGCGCGCTGGAGGCGCTGCGCGATCTGTCCAGTCCGCGCGCGCTCGTCGTGCGGGATGGGGTGCAGCAGCGCATCGCCGGTCGCGATGTGGTGCCCGGCGATCTGGTGCTGTTGCGCGAAGGCGATCGCGTGCCCGCCGATGCGCTGGTGATCGAGGCGAGCGATCTCGCGCTGGACGAGTCGTTGCTCACCGGCGAATCGGTGCCGGTACGCAAACGCGAGGCCAGTGGTGCCGAGATCGAGCAGTCGCCCCGGCATCCGCCCGGTGGCGATGATCTGCCCTGCGTGTTCTCCGGTTCGCTGGTTTCCGCCGGCTACGGGACGGCTCGGGTGACGGCCACGGGTGCGCGTACCGAACTGGGTCGCATCGGCGGCGCGCTCAACCGCATCGAGCCGACCGCCACGCCCCTGCAGCGGGAGACCGCGCGTTTCGTGCGCTATGCGGCGATGCTGGGCGCGCTGCTGTGCGCGTTGGTCGTCGTGCTCTCGGCGTTGGCGCGCGGGGGCTGGCTCGAAGGCTTCCTTTCCGGTCTCACGCTGGCGATGGCGGTGTTGCCCGAAGAGTTCCCCGTCGTGCTCACCGTGTTCCTCGCGCTGGGTGCCTGGCGAATCTCGCGCGCGGGCATGCTCACCCGGAACATGCCTGCGATCGAGACTCTGGGTGCCGCCACCGTGTTGTGCGTGGACAAGACCGGCACCCTGACGCAGAACCAGATGCGCGTCGACAGACTCGTCGCGCCGCAACAGCCGCCGCTTGCCGTCGATGAGCACACCGCGCAGTTGCCCGAGCCGTATCACCGGGTGCTCGAGTTCGCCGCACTTGCCAGCGAACCCGATCCGTTCGATCCGATGGACCGTGCAATCCGCGGGCTCACGGTACGTACGCTCGAAGATACCGAGCATGTGCACCATGACTGGACTCTGGTGCATGAGTACTCGCTGTCCAGTGACCTGCTCGCGCACACGCATGGCTGGCGCACCCGCGACCCCGACCGGTTCACCGTTGCCGCCAAGGGCGCGCCGGAGGCGATCGCCGAACTGTGCCGATTCTCGCCGCAGCAGACGGCCGAGCTGCTTGTGCAGGTGAGCGTACTCGCACACGACGGTCTGCGGGTGCTCGGTGTGGCCGGCGCAGGTCTGACCGGTACCGCCTGGCCGCCCGGGCAGCGCGACTTCGACTTCGAGTATCTCGGACTGGTCGGGCTGCTCGACCCGCTGCGCCCGGGCGTGGACGCCGCGCTCGCGCAGTGCGCGCAGGCCGGGATCCGCGTGGTCATGATCACCGGCGACTACCCCGGCACCGCCAGTGCGATCGCGCGCGCGGCGGGTCTGCCCGACGCGGAAAATGTTCTCACCGGCGCCGAGCTGGCGAAGCTCGACGCGGGCGCGCTTGCCGCGCGCCTGCCGCACACCGGCGTGTTCGCGCGCATGGTGCCCGAGCAGAAGCTGCGGCTGGTGCAGGCGCTGGGTGCGCGCGGCGAGGTGGTGGCGATGACCGGCGATGGCGTGAACGATGCGCCGGCGCTCAAGGCCGCTCAGATCGGCATCGCGATGGGTGCACGCGGCACCGACGTTGCGCGCGAGGCGGCCGATCTGGTGCTGATCAACGACGACTTCGACTCGATCGTGAACACGGTGCGCATGGGCCGGCGCATCTACGACAACATCGAGAACGCGACCGGCTACCTGATTGCCGTGCACATCCCGACCGCCGGCATGGCACTGCTGCCGCTGCTCGCCGGCTGGCCGATGATGTTCTTTCCGGTGCACATCGTGTTCATCGAGTTCGTCATCGACCCGGCCTGTTCGATCGCGTTCGAGGCCGAACGCGAGGCCGATGACGTGATGCGACGTCCGCCGCGCGCGGCGAGCCGGCGATTGTTCGATCGGCAGTCGCTGATCGTCGCAGCGGTGCAGGGCTGTGCGGTGCTCGCAGCGACCGCAGCGGTCTACGGGGTGCTGCTCGCGAGCGGGCGCGAGCCCGAGGTTGCGCGCGCGGCCGCCTTCGCCTGTATCGTGCTCGGCGATCTCGGGCTGATCCTGTGCAACCGCTCGCGCACCGAGTCCGTGCTGCGTACGTGGCACCGGCCCAACCGCGTGCTGGGCTGGCTGTTCGCCGGAACGCTCGCCGGGCTCACTGCCGTGCTCACCGTGCCCTGGCTGCGGCAGCTGTTCCAGTTCGGGTCGGTCGGAGTGACGGAAGCGGGCGCGGCGCTGGCGGCCGCGCTGCTCGCGCTCGCCGCGGCGGAAGCAGTCAAGGCTGCGCGTGCCCGCTAGCAGCTAGCGCACGCTGACCAGCGGCCTGATGTTCAGCTCGCGCAGCAGGCGTTCCGCGGCTGCGCGCGCCTGCCGCTCGTCGCCGTACGGGCCGATGTGCACGCGGAACAGCCCCTTGCCGGCGAACACATGGGCGGTCGGGCCAAGCGCGCCGAGTTCTGGCCGGATCTTCGCGAGAAACGCCTCGGCATTGGCACGGTCGGCGAACGCGGCAAGTTGCAGGAAGGTGCCGCCCGCCTCGGCGCTCAGCGGCAGCGGCTGGGCGGCGGGTACGGGTGGCAGCGGCGTGGCGGCCACCGTCGCCGGCGGCGTGACGGCCACTGGCGCCGCTG
>CANGUQ010000173.1 GCA_947456915.1 Betaproteobacteria bacterium | reverse complement strand
CGCCCTGCCGCCCTGCCGCCAGATCCGCCCGCCGGTCCCGCCATGCGCTCGCTCAACGCCTCGATCCTGATCGACAATCTGACCGTCACCTATGACCGGCACCCGGCCGTGCATCATCTGTGCGGGGCGTTCGCCGCGGGCTCGATGACTGCGGTGGTCGGGCCCAATGGTGCGGGCAAGAGCAGCCTGCTCAAGGCGATCGTCGGCCTGCTGCGTCCGGCCGAGGGCCGGGTGAGGCTCGCCGGCGCACTGCCGCACGACATCGCCTATCTGCCGCAGCAGGCCGAGATCGATCGCCAGTTTCCGATCTCGGTGCACGACACGGTGGCGATGGGGTTCTGGCGGCGCTGCGGTGCGCTCGCCGAGGTGACGCCAGCGATGCGCGAGACCGCGCGCGAAGCGCTTGCGGTGGTCGGTCTGAGCGGTTTCGAACGCCGGCCGATCGGCACGCTCTCCGTCGGACAGTTCCAGCGCGTGCTGTTTGCGCGGGTGATGGTGCAGGATGCGCCGGTGATCCTGCTCGACGAGCCGTTCAGTGCGATCGACGCGCGCACCACGGCCGATCTGCTCGCGCTGGTGCACCGCTGGAGTGGCGAGCAGCGCACGATCGTGGCGGTGCTGCACGATCTGGAGCAGGTGCGCACGCACTTTCCCGACACGCTGCTGATCTCGCGCGAACTGATCGGCTGGGGCGCGACGGCGCAGACGCTGACCAGCGAGAACCTGGCACGCGCGCGGCGCATGTCGGAGGCGTGGGACGAAACCGCGCCGCTGTGCGAGGTGGACCAGCATGGGCACTGAGCGTCGGGCCGGGCGGGTGCAGCCGCTGCAGCACGTCGCACGCGCCACCGCTGCACCGCTGGTGCACGCCGGCACGTCCGTGCGCGCTGCGAGCGCGGCGCGCCGCACTCGCGCACACTGAGGCGGTCGTGGCCGGTCTCTACGAGCTGCTGCTGCAGCCCTTCGTCGATTACGGCTTCATGCGCCGGGCGCTGGTCGCCTGCTTTGCGCTCGCGCTGGGTTGCGGGCCGATCGGCGTGTTCCTGATCCTGCGCCGGATGAGTCTGGTCGGCGATGCGATGTCGCACGCGGTGCTGCCGGGCGCGGCGATCGCCTTCCTGCTGTTCGGCTACTCCCTCACCGCGATGACTGTCGGCGGCTTTCTCGTCGGGCTGGCGGTGGCGCTGCTCGCCGGCTCGGTGACACGGCTCACGCCGCTGCGCGAGGACACGAGTTTCGCCGCGCTGTTCCTGATCTCGCTCGCGCTGGGCGTGCTGCTCGTGTCGTGGGAGGGCTCCAGCGTCGATCTGGTGCAGTTGCTGTTCGGCGCGATTCTCGCCGTCGACGATCCGGCGCTGCTGCTGGTAGCGGGTATCGCCACGGTGAGCACGGCGGTGCTGGCGGTCATCTATCGCGCGCTCGTGATCGAGTGCTTCGATCCGGGATTCCTGCGCTCGGTGCACGCCGGTGGCGCGCGCTATCACCTGCTGTTCCTGGTTCTGGTCGTGCTCAATCTGGTGGGCGGCTTCCAGTCGCTGGGCACGCTGATGACCGTCGGTCTGATGATGCTGCCGGCGGCCAGCGCACGTTTCTGGGTGAGCGGCATCGGCGCGATGCTCGTTTTCGCCGCCGCCGCAGCCTTCGTCTGCGGCTACGTCGGGTTGCTGGTGTCGTATCACGCGAGCGTGCCGTCCGGTCCGGCGATCATCCTGAGCGCCGGTGTGCTGTACGCGATCTCGGTGGTGTTCGGTCGTCACGGCGGTCTGGTCTCGGGCCGGTTGCGCACGCCGCACTATCAGCGGTGAGCGCAGCGAACCTGCGCCCTGTCCAGCGGGGCGCAACCACGCATCTGCGGAGATTCGGATGAGGACGTGCATAGGGGAACCTGAGCGAGGGGCGCAGCGGCGCCGGGCGGTGCTTGGAGCGTGTGCGGCGCTGGCCGTGGCGTGCGGGCTGGCGGGCTGCGGCCCCGCCGGCGATGGCGCCAGATCCACGCCGACGGCGCCAGCGGCCGCGCCGACCGCGGCGCCGGAGCCGAAGCTGGCGGTGGTGGCGACCTTCAGCATTCTCGCGGACATGGTGGCCAACGTCGGTGGAGACCGCGTGGCGATCACCACGCTGGTCGCGGCCGACAGCGATGCGCATGTCTATTCGCCCACCCCGGCGAACGCGAAGGCAATCGCCTCGGCAGCGCTGGTCGTCGTCAACGGCATGGGCTTCGAGGGCTGGATCGACAAGCTGATCAAGGCCTCGGGCTACACCGGTCCGGTGGTGGTCGCTGCCGAGGGCATCCGCGCGATCAAGGCCGCACAGCACGCGCACGGGCACGGTCCGGGGCACGCCCATCGTCACGGTGAACTCGACCCGCATGCCTGGCAGAGTCCGGTGCAGGCACAGCGCTACGTGGAGAACATCGCACGCGCGCTGATCGCTGCCGACCCGGCGCACGAGGAGGCCTATCGCCAGCGCGCTGCGGCCTACGTCGAAGCGCTGCGTCGGCTCGACGAGGGCGCGCGGGCGCGCTTCTCGGCGATTCCGGCCGAGCAGCGCCGGGTGATCACCGGTCACGATGCATTCGGCTACTTCGGCGACGCCTACGGCGTGCGCTTCTTCGCACCGCGCGGCATGAGCACCGAGGGCGAGGCGAGCGCGAAGGGCGTGGCGCAGCTGATCGCCCAAATCCGCGCGCAGAAGATCCGGGCAGTTTTCGTCGAGAACATCAGCGATCCGCGGCTGGTCGAGCAGCTCGCGCGCGAATCGGGAGCCCGTGTCGGCGGCGTTCTGTTCTCCGACGCCCTGTCGGTGAAGGATGCGCGCGCGCGCACCTACCTCGAGATGATGCGACACAATATCGACACGGTCGCCACGGCACTGGGCGCGGACGCTGCGCCGCCGAAGCCGTGACGGTGGCATGGGGTCGCGGAGCGCGCGTGGACGCGCCGAGGCGCGCGACCGGATTGGCGGTGTACGGTGCCGGACGATGGCGGGGTGACCGACATTACGCAACACGGTTGCATGAATCCCGGGCCCGGTGGTAGTGTGTAACTCAAGGAGGCAGGCATGCGCTCAGCCAGTGTTTCCCTCGCAGCTGCGACAACGGGTGCCAGCGCCACCGGTGGCGGCAGGCGCGGCGCCCGCACGCCGGCAGGCGCCGCGCGTGCTGCACGCGAGGCGGCAGGTGCGCGTGGCGCATCCCGCGACGCGGAAGCGGCGATCCGCGCCACCGGCGCGCGACTGACGCAGGGGCGGGTCAAGGTGCTGGAAGTCCTGCAGCGCGCCGGGCGGGCGCTGACTCACGCCGAGATCGAGCGCGAGGTGACCGAGACCTCACCGCTCGACCGGGTCACTGTCTATCGCGTGCTCGACTGGCTCACGCGCGAGCAGATCGCGCACAAGGTGCCCGGCGATGACCGCGTCTGGCGCTTCACCATCGCCGCGCACAGGCAGGCGCACCAGCACGCGCATTTCCAGTGCACCGACTGCAGCCAGGTGATCTGTCTCGACGAGGACGTCGCCGCCTCGCTCAAGCCGCGTCTGCCTTCGGGCTACCGCTCGGTCGGGGTCGAGGTCACGGTGAAGGGCCAGTGCCGCGACTGCAGCCAGCCGCGGCGCCGACGAGACTGACCGAAACCGAGCGAAGCTGACTGAGACCGAGCAGGGGTAAGCGTGGCCAAGCGCAAAGCAGCGACGAATGCAGGTAAAGGTGCAGACACCACACCCGCTTCCAGGCCGATTCCGGTGACGATCCTCACCGGTTTCCTGGGAAGCGGAAAGACCACGCTGCTCAACCGCATCCTGCAGGAGCAGCATGGTCATCGCATCGCCGTGATCGAGAACGAGTTCGGTGAGGCCGGGGTCGACAACGAGATCCTGCTGCAGGACTCCGACGAGCAGATCGTCGAGATGAACAACGGCTGCATCTGCTGCACGGTGCGCGGCGATCTGATCCGTATCCTGGGCGAGCTGCGCAGCAGGCATCGCCAGTCGCCGCTGGAGCGGGTGATCATCGAGACCACCGGGCTGGCCGACCCTGCGCCGGTGGCACAGACCTTCTTCGTCGATGAGTCGGTAACCGAGGCTTACCTGCTCGATTCGATCATCACCGTCGTCGATGCGTTGCATGCACCGCAGCAGTTGAACGAGCACCACGAGGCTCAGGAGCAGGTCGGCTTCGCCGATCGGTTGCTGGTCTCCAAGACCGACCTGGTGAGCGAAGACGAGGCGGCGGCGCTGATCGAACGCTTGCGCCGGATGAATCCGCGTGCGCCGGTCAAGCGCGTGCATTTCGGGCAGACCGAGATCGGCGAGCTGCTCGATGTGCGCGGCTTCAACCTGAATTCCATCCTCGAGATCGAGCCGGCGTTTCTGGAGGACGTCCACCATGAACACGACGACGAGATCTCGTCCTTCGCCTGGCATGAGGATCGTCCGCTCGATCTGGCCAAGCTGGAAGAGTTCCTGGACGGGCTGATCCGCTTCTACGGGACGGATCTGCTGCGTTACAAGGGCGTGCTCAATGTGGCAGGCGAGAAGACACGGCTGGTGTTTCAGGGCGTGCACATGATGATGGGTGGCTCCCCGGGCAAGCCCTGGTTGCCCAGCGAGAAGCGATCGAGCGTGATGGTGTTCATCGGGCGCAACCTGCCGCGCGAGCTGCTGCGCACCGGGCTGTCGATGTGCGTTCACGGGGTCGAGGAGCCGGTGGCTCCGGGCTCACGCTGAGATGGCTGGCCTCGATTCGTCGGCCGACACGGCAAGGTCGGCGCTGAGCGCTTCGCTCGCGGCCGCAGCGCGCGACGTGCGGCTGCCGGTCACCGTGCTTTCGGGTTTTCTCGGAGCCGGCAAGACCACCCTGCTCAATCACGTGCTGCACAACCGCGAAGGGCGGCGCGTTGCGGTCATCGTCAATGACATGTCCGAGGTGAACATCGACGTTCAACTCGTGCGTGACGGCGGTGCGCAGCTCTCGCGGTCCGAGGAGAAGCTGGTCGAGATGAGCAACGGCTGCATCTGCTGCACGCTGCGCGAAGACCTGCTGATCGAGATCCGGAAACTGGCAGAAGAACGGCGCTTCGACTATCTGCTGATCGAATCCACCGGCATCTCCGAGCCGCTGCCGGTGGCGGAGACCTTCACCTTCCGCGACGAAGAGGGCAAGGGATTGTCCGATGTGGCGCGGCTGGACACGATGGTGACGGTGGTCGATGCGTTCAATTTCCTGCGCGACTACCAGGCCGCCGACTTCGTTCGCGAGCGCGGGCAGAGCGCGGGCGAGGACGATGACCGGACCGTGGTCGATCTGCTCACCGATCAGATCGAGTTCTGCGACGTGATCGTGCTCAACAAGACCGATCTGGTCAGCGCCGACGATCTCGCGCAGCTCGAAGCGATCCTGCGTGCGCTCAATCCGCAGGCGTGCATCGTGCGTTCGCGTTTCGGCAAGGTCGCGCTCGATCAGGTGCTCGATACCGGTTCCTTCGATTTCGCGCGCGCCGAAGCCGCGCCCGGTTGGCTGCGCACGCTGCGTGGCGAAGAGGTGTCCGAGGCTGACGCGTACGGCATCTCCAGTTTCGTGTTTCGCAGCGATCTGCCATTTCATCCGCAGCGTTTCTGGGAACTGATCCATTCGGAGTGGGAAGGCGTGGTGCGCTCCAAGGGATTCTTCTGGCTCGCCTCGCGCCCATTGTTCGCGGCGAGCTGGTCGCAGGCCGGCGGCGCCTGCCGACACGGCGCAGCCGGTCTGTGGTGGGCCGCCGTGGATCGCGCCGACTGGTCCGAAGATCCGGCTGCGCGGGCGGAGATCGAGGCGATGATGACCGGTCGCTGGGGTGACCGCCGCCAGGAGCTGGTGTTCATCGGCCTGGAGATGGATGAACCTGCCTTGCGCGAACGCCTCGTGCATTGTCTGCTGACGGACGCGGAGATCGCGCTCGGGATCGAGGCCTGGGCAGGTTTTCCGGATCCGTTTCCGCCGTGGCGTCTGGCAGGTGACGAAGGCGATGGGGTCGCCGGGGTCGATCATGCCGACGAAGCAGACGCGGCCGATGTTGCCGGGCGCACAGTGGCGACGGCTGCGGGCGGCGAGTCCTCGCGAGAGGGCTCGACACCTCGCAGCCGCGTCTGAACGCAGCGCTGTGCAACGTGTAGCATCTGCACACCATGTCAGTTCTGGACATCAAGGGCCTGGTACACCGATACGGCGCGAACGAGACTGTTCGCGTCGATGCATGGCAGGTCGGCGCCGGCGAACCCTGGCTGCTGCTGGGCGCTTCGGGTAGCGGCAAGACGACGCTGCTGCACTGTCTGGCCGGAATTCTCACGCCTCACTCGGGGCACATCCGCGTCGCGGGCACCGAACTGAACATGCTCGAGGGCAGCGCGCTCGATCGTTTCCGCGGCCGCACGATCGGCCTGTTGCCGCAGCGGCTGCATCTGATCGATTGCCTGAGCGTGCTCGACAACCTGCTGCTCGCGCAGTACGCGGCGGGTCTGCCGCGCGATGCTGCGGCGGCGCGCGAGATGCTCGGTGCACTCGGGCTTGCCGAGCGCGCGAAGGCGCGCCCGGCGCAGCTCTCGTACGGTCAGCAGCAGCGCGTGGCGCTCGCACGCGCGCTGATCAATCGTCCGCAACTGGTGCTCGCCGACGAGCCCACATCTAACCTCGATGACGCCAACTGCCTTGCCGCCGTGGATCTGCTGCTGGCTCAGGCGCAGCGCTCCGGCGCCGCACTGGTGATCGCCACCCACGATCAGCGGGTGAAGGGACGCATCGAGCGCCGTCTGGAGTTGCCGCTGCCACCGGCTGTGCAGGCGGGAGCCGCGGCATGAACCTGTTCAGGCTCGCTCTGGCCTACCTGCGCGCGCGGGCGCTGGCCTCTGCGCTGCAGGTATTGCTGCTGGCGATCGGGCTGGCGGCGATCGTGGTGATGCTGCTGGTCACCGCACAGATGGCACAGCGCGTGGAGCGCGACACCCGCGGTATCGATCTGGTGGTCGGCGCCAAGGGCAGTCCGCTGCAACTGGTGCTGTCGGCGGTGTTTCACGTCGACACCCCGACCGGCAACATCCGCGAAGAGGATGCACTCGCGCTTGCGAAGCATCCGCTGGTGCGCAAGGCGATCCCGCTCGCGCTGGGCGATACGTGGCGCGGCTATCGCATCGTCGGCACCGAGCACGCGCTGGTCGAACACTACGGCGCGCAGCTGGCTCAGGGGGCGCTGTGGAAGGAGGACATGCAGGTGGTGGTCGGCGCAGTCGCCGCGCGCTCCGGCGGCAAGGACGGTGCGCCGCTGAAGATCGGCGACACCATTGTCGGCTCGCATGGACTTGTCGACGGCGGCAGCGCGCACGACGCCCATCCGTTCGAGGTGGTGGGCATTCTCGCGCCCACCGGTACGGTGATCGATCGGCTGGTGCTGGTGAGTGTCGCCAGCGTGTGGGAGGTGCACGAACACGACGCGCCGGCTGCGGCGCCCGCAGGGGGCAAGGCGGCGGGTCCCGGCACTGCAGGGGCGCCTGCAGCGCCCGCAGTGGCGACTGGCGCAGGCACGGTGGCGCCGGCGGCTGCGACTGACACGGCGACTG
>CANGUQ010000172.1 GCA_947456915.1 Betaproteobacteria bacterium | reverse complement strand
TCGCGACAGCCCGCGCGGTGCGGGCGCAGGCCGGCGCGGGCCGGCGACCCGTGCTGGCGCGGCGCCGCTTCCCGTGCATTCTAACCGTCGCCTCCGGGATCGGCCCGGCCTCGCGCGGGCGGCTAGAATACGGTCTCACCGCCACGGAGCCACGGCATGAATGCTTCGACCACGCAGCCCGGGACACTGTTCGAGAAGATCTGGGATGCGCACGTCATCGAGCAGGGCGCTGGCGGAGACGCCCTGCTGCACGTCGATCAGAACTTCCTGCACGAGGGATCGTTTCACGCCTTCGGCGCGCTGCGCAGGGAAGGGCGCACGGTGCGCCGGCCGCGCCAGCACTTCGCGGTGGCCGATCACTACGTGCCCACGCTCGGGCGCGACGCAGGTGTCGCCGGCGTCACCGACCCCGAGATGCGCGGGCTGATCGAACTGCTGGAGGAGAACGCGCTGTGGGCCGGCATCGAGCACGCCGGCATCGACGACGCGCGTCAGGGCATCGTGCACGTGATCGGACCCGAGCTGGGGCTGACCCAGCCGGGCATGATCATCACCTGCGGCGACTCGCACACCTCGACGCACGGCGCGTTCGGCGCGTTCGCCTTCGGTGTGGGCGCCTCGCAGGTGAAGCAGGTGCTGGCCACGCAGTGCCTGTGGCAGCGCCAGCCGAAGCGCCTGCGCATCAACATCGACGGCACGCTCGCGCCCGGGGTCGGCGGCAAGGACGTGATCCTCGCGGTGATCGCGCAGATCGGTGCCGCGGGTGCGACCGGGCACGTGATCGAGTACGCCGGCAGCGCCATCCGCGCGATGTCGATGGAGGCCCGACTCACCGTGTGCAACATGTCGATCGAGGCGGGTGCGCGCGCCGGCATGGTGGCGCCCGACGACACCACGTTCGCCTATCTGCACGGGCGCCCGTTCGCGCCCAGGGCACAGCACTGGGACGCAGCGCTTGCGTACTGGCGCTCGCTCGCGAGCGATCCCGATGCGCGCTTCGATCGCGAGGTGACGATCGACGCCGGGGCGCTCGCGCCGATGGTGACCTGGGGCACCAACCCGGGACAGGGTCTGCCGATCACCGGGCGCATCCCCGACCCGGCTGCGGCGAGCGGCGATGCACGCCGCGGCATCGAGGCTGCGCTCGCCTACATGGGGTTGCAGCCAGGCACGCCGATCGAGGGGCTGCCGATCGACCGCGTGTTCATCGGCTCGTGCACGAACAGCCGCATCGAGGACCTGCGCGCGGCCGCCGCCGTGGCGCGCGGACGCAAGGCGAGGATTCCCGCGTTCGTGTCGCCCGGATCGACTCCGATCAAGCGCCAGGCCGAGGCCGAGGGGCTCGATCGCGTGTTTACCGAGGCCGGCATCGAGTGGCGCGCCTCGGGCTGCTCGATGTGCGTGGGCACCAACGGCGATCTGCTCGCGCCGGGCGAGCGCTCGGCGTCGACGTCGAACCGCAATTTCGAAGGTCGCCAGGGTCGCGGCACCCGCACGCATCTGGTCAGTCCGGCAATGGCCGCCGCCGCCGCGGTCACGGGGAAACTCACCGACGTGCGCCGCCTGCTCGCCGCTGCCACCTGAGCAGCGCGCCGCCGCAGCACAACCCCGGCGAACGGACAATGGGATCGGAACAAGTGCGCAAAGGGCTCGAACAGGGGCAAGAAAAGGGGTCAGGGTCCATTTCGCTTGCGAGGAACGCCACCTCGACAGGTAGTACTAGCGAAATGGACCCTGACCCCTTTTCGCTTTTTGAAATGGACCCTGACCCCTTTTCGAAATGGACCCTGACCCCTTTTCGACCCCTTTTCGCTTTTCGTTGACCCCTTTTCGTTGAGCCCGTCGTACCCCTCATCACTGCCGGGAGGCCTGCGTCGATGCAGCCGTTCACTGAACTGACCGCGGTCGCGGTGCCGCTGGCACTGGCCAACGTCAACACCGACATGATCCTGCCGGCGCGCTTTCTGCGAAAGCCGCGCGACGAGCGCTACGGCAGCTACCTGTTCCACGACCTGCGCCACGACGAGCAGGGGCGACTGCGCGACAGCTTCGTGCTGAACGAGGCGGTGTACCGCGACGCGAAGATCATCGTCGCTGGCGCGAACTTCGGCTGTGGCTCCTCGCGCGAAGGCGCGGTGTACACGCTGATGGATCACGGCTTCCGCTGCATCGTCGCGCCCTCCTTCGGCGACATCTTCTTCGGCAACTGTCTGCAGAACGGCGTGCTGCCGGTGGTGCTGCCCGAGGCCGAGTGCGCAGCGCTGCTCGCCTGGCTCGAGGCCAATCCGGGCGCGACCCTCACCGCTGATCTCGTCGCGCAGACGGTGAGCACGCCCGACGGCAAGGCGCGCGGTTTCACCCTCGACGCCACGCGGCGCGAACGCATGCTGAAGGGGCTCGACGAGATCGGCCTCACGCTGACGCGGCTGCCGGCGATCGAGGCGTTCGAGCAGCGTTACGCGCAGGCACGCCCGTGGCTCGCGCGCTGATCACCGGTCGGGGTGCGCGATGACCGTGCTGCTCGTCTCGCAACCGTTTCGCGCGCAGTTCGGCGCGGCGCTTTCCGAGTTCGCCGCGCAGCGCTCGCTGCCGCTCGAACTGGTACTGCTGCCCGAGGACCGCGACGCCCGCGTGAGCGAACAGGACGCCGCGCGCATCACCTGCGCGCTGTTCTCCAGCGACATCCATCCCGACTGGTCGCGCTCGTTCTACTCGACGCTGCGCAAGGCGGCGAATCTGCGCTGGCTGCACGTGTTCAACGCCGGTGTCGATGCGCCGATCTTCACCGAACTGATGCAGCGCGGCGTGCGCCTGACCACCTCGTCGGGCAGCAACGCCGAAGCGGTGGCGAATTCCGCGCTGGCCGGGTTGCTCGCGCTCGCGCGCGGCCTGCCGCGCTGGATGGCGCAGCAGCGCGAGCGCGTGTGGCAGAAGACGCCGCGCGGCGAAGCGTCGCCCGATCTGCGCGGACAGACCCTGCTGCTGATCGGCGCTGGCGCGATCGGCAGCCACATCGCCACCGTCGCGCAGGCGCTGGGTCTTGCCGTCGTGGTGGTGCGCAATCGCGTGCCGGCCGCTGCGGACACACCGTGGGAGACACACCCGCCGGCGCATCTGGCCGAACTGCTGCCGCGTGCGCACTGGCTGGTGATCGCCGCGCCGCTCACGCCGAACACGCGCCGGATGATCGATGCCCCGGCGCTGGCGCGCCTGCCGCGCGGGGCGCAGGTGATCAACATCGGTCGCGGCGAGATTGTCGATCAGGCGGCGCTGATCGCCGCGCTGGCGAGCGGCCACCTCGGCGGTGCCTACCTCGACGTGTTCGATCCCGAGCCGCTCCCGGCCGACTCGCCGCTGTGGGCGATGCCCAACGTGATCGTGTCGCCGCACGACGCGGCCAGCGCCGCCGGCAACGACGAGCGGGTGTTCAGGCTGTTCTGCCGCAACCTCGCGAACTGGCAGGCTGGCGGGGCGCTGGTCAACGAAGTTCCCGGCCCGCACTGAACGCGGCGGGACGCCGGGCGCACGCGTGCCCGGGCCGAATGGCCGCGTCGACTGCGTCGAGCCACGGGCCGCGGAGCTGACCCGGCCCCGCCGTGTCGCGCGTGTCCGGGAAGCCCGGGCTGGCCGCGGCGAGCGTGGCCGGCGCGATCTCCCGGGCCACAGGGTGCAGCCGCCTGGCGCGATCACCCCGCTGCAGTTCCTGCCGCGCACCCGAACCGGCGCCCGGCAGGGCCGGCCGGCATCGTCATGCCTGCGCACTGCCGGCCGGCACTCAGCCGCTGGCCACCATCGCCACCCGCCCGAGCGTACGGCCGGCACGGATCGCCTCGTGCAGCGCCGGCACCTCGGCCAGCGCGACCACCTGCGACACGATCGGTCGCACCTTGCCGTCGCGCACGAGTTCGAGCGTGCGCTCGATCTCCGCCAGCGTCACGTAGCGCGAGGCGTGGATCTCGAGCCCGCGGTGCAGGAAGCGGATCGGGTCGACACTGAAGCTCGGATCCTCGCCGTAGACCGCCGGCGGATGCGCGCCGATGATCACCAGCCGCCCGCCCGGAGCGAGCGCGGCGAGCGCGGCGGCGAGCGTTGTGCGCGAGGCGACGATGTCGATCACGGCATCCACCCCGGTACCGCTGGTGGCCGCCTGCACCTGCTGCGCGAGATCGCCGGCGGCGCCATCGACGATCACGTCGGCACCGACCGTGCGCACGAAGTCGAGTTTTTCCGCCCCCACGTCGGCGGCGATCACCCGCGCACCGCACAGTCGCGCCATCTGGATCATGTGGATGCCGACGCCGCCGGCGGCCCCGATCACCAGCACGCTGTCACCGGGGCCGAGTCCGGCCTCCTTCACGCAGGCGTGGAACGGCGTGGCGATCGCATCGGAGGCGACCGCCGCGTCGACGTCGCTCACCCCGTCGGGGATGGCCACCACGTTGCGCTCGGGCAGCGTCACGTACTCGGCATAGCCGCCATCGCGGTTCTGGCCGACGTTGCCGCGCGGCGCAAGGCACAGCGTCTCGCGGCCGCGGCGGCAGTTCGCGCACTGGCCGCAGGTGATGTAGAAGTGATTGGTGACGCGGGTGCCGGGCCTGATCGTGCGCACTTCGCTGCCCACGGCAACGACCTCGCCGGCGATCTCGTGCCCGGGGATGCGCGGATAGCGGTCGACACGTCCGGGCGTGGCGAGCAGATTGACCACCGTGAGTCCGACCCCGCACGCGCCCACCCGCACCAGGACCTCGTTCACCCCGGGTACCGGGCGCGGCACCTGTGCGAGGCGCAGCGGCGCGCCGAACGCATCGAGTACGAGCGCCTGCATCGTTTCACTCATCTGTAGGCTCCATGGCCGGCATCGGGAAGCGGCGGGGCGCAGCGCCGGCTGCGCACGACGCCGCAGGGTGCGGATGCGGCAGTCCGGCTGCGGCACCCCGCCGCACCAGGCGCACGCGGCGCGTCACGGACGCTGGAACCTCAGCACGTAGATGCCGTGGTTCTTGTCGGAGAGATAGACATTGCCACGCGCGTCGACGACGACGTCCTCGGACTGCGTGACCAGCCCGGTCTTCGGCAGCGGTCCGCGCCGCACCAGCGGGTCGGGCGCAATGAAGTAGCCGATCTCCTGCGGCTGGCGCTCGATCGAGATGTCGTACACGCGCAGTCCGGCGTTGAACCAGGTGATGAACACCGTGTTCTCGTCCTGGTACAGGATCTCCTGATACTGCGGCTGGTGCTGGTTGTGCGGGCCGAAGCGTCCGGGACGCTCGGCGAAGCTGCGATACGGGGCACCCTCGGGCGGGATCGGCAGCGGAAACAGCGCGATCAGGCGCGGGCGGGTCTCCACGCTCACGTCCACGATGCCGCCGAACTGCAGCGGCTCGTCGCAGCGCTCGGCGATCGCCTCGGAGTTCACCACCACCAGCGGCCGCCCGGTCAGCGGGATCGCGGTGTGCACGGCGATGCGCGCGGCGAACGGCGGCGAGAACGACAGATCGCTCACCAGCGTCGGCCGTGTCACGTCCGAGATGTCGAGAATCACGAATCCGCCGCCGCTGTAAGGCAGATAGACGCGATCGCCCTTCACGTAGCCGCCGCCGTGCAGCGCGGTCTCCGCCGGCGCGCCGGTCTCGCCGCCCGCGGTCCACTGTCCCTTGCGCCACCAGCGCGAGATCTCGCGCGGGTTGGCCGGATCATCGATGTCGACGATCTGGTAGATGTGCCCCTCGTAGCCCTCGGGCAGCGCCGTCGTGTGCACGTAGCGACCGCCGGCGTAGAAGTTGCGGTGCGTGCCCTTGCCGCCGGTCGCATAGTGGCCGAGCAGCTTCGGGTCTTCCGGATCGGCGAGGTCCCAGATCAGGAAGCCCTCGCCGAACGGCGCGCCGGGCGTGTCGCCCCAGCCCGGCATGATCCGCTCCATCGAGGTGATCATCCGGCCCTCGGCGATCTGCACCTGCAGCGTCCACGTGTTGGGCGTTCCTTCCACGTAGCGCACGAAGCGCGGTGCGGTCGGGTCGGTCACCTCGACGATCGAGAAGCCGCTGCACCAGAACTGCGCGGTGTAGAGGTACCAGCGCTCGCCGCTGCCGCGCGCCGGGTCTGCCGGCACGCGGTGCAGCGCCATCTTGAAGCCGGGGCGGCCCTGCAGGTCGGTATAGCCGATCGCGGTGAAGCCCTTGCTCCAGGCGTGGCCGGGGGGGAACGGGTCGGTAGTCGGCATGTGCGATCGCGGATCAGTCGAGGGTGACGCCGAGCTTGCGTCCGAGTGCGCCCCACTTCTTCGCCTCGGCGCGGATCAGCGCCGTGAACTCCTGCGGCGTGTTGCCCACCGGTTCGTTGCCGCCGTCGACGATGATCTTCGTCACGTCCGGCTTGCGGATCGCCGCGACGATCTCCTTGTGCAGCAGGTCGACGATCGGCCGCGGCGTCTTCGCCGGCGCGAAGAATCCGTACCAGACCACCGAGTCGTAGCCGGGCAGGCCGGCCTCGGCGATGGTCGGCACCTCGGGCGCGATCAGCGAGCGCTTGAGGCCGCCGGTGGCGATCAGCCGCACCCGGCCAGCCTTGGCGTGCGGCATCGTGGTGAAGATGTTGGCGAGCGCGAACTGGATCTCGTTCTGGATCAGCGCCGTGGTGAGCGGTGCCACGCCCTTGTAGGCGATGTGCGTCGTCTGGATGCCGGCCATCGCGTTAAGCTGCTCGGTCATCAGGTGCGGCGCGCTGCCCGGCCCCGACGACCCGTAGTTCATCTTGCCCGGATTGGCCCTGGCGTAGGCGATGAACTCGCGCAGGTTGGTGATCGGCAGCGACGGGTTCACCAGCAGCACCAGCGGCGACTGCGTGGCGAGGGTGATCGGCGCGAAGTCGTTGATCGGATCGTAGGGCAGCTTGCTGAACAGCTCGGCGCTCATCGCGTGCGTGGAGAACACGGTGAGCAGCGTGTAGCCGTCGGGCACCGCCTTCGCGACCAGATCGGTACCGACGATGCCGGAGGCTGCCGGCCGGTTGTCGACCACGAACTGCTGGCCGAAGCGCTCGGTAAGCTGCGCGCTCACCAGCCGGCCGATCGCGTCCGAACCGCCGCCGGGCGCGAGCGGCACGATCATGCGCACCGGCCGGTTCGGATAGCCGCCAGCCGGCACTGCGGCGAGCAGCGGGTGAGCGCCTGATGTCAGGGCGGCAGCGCCGATGCCCTGAACGATGCGACGTCGCGTCGGCATGTCCACTCCTCCTCGTGCGGGCCGGTCGTCGAGCAGCCCTTGTCGTGGGCCGCAGTCTAGCGCAGCGGCGTGCACGGTGGTCGCCGGTGGCGGCGCAGTCGGCGAGACGGGCCGGGGGCCGCGCTGCAGGCGCACTGCGGACCCGTTCGCAGTCCGGGTGCTGCGCCGCGCCCGCGTGCCGATGCGCGAGCTCAGCCCAGCTTGATCGCGATCGCCCCGCCAGCGACGATGACCACCGCCGCTGCGCGCACGAGCCCGAAGCGTTCCTTCAGCACCAGGGCGGCGATCAGCAGTCCGAAGATCACCGACACCTCGCGCAGCGCAGCCACCAGCGCCACCGGTGCGTGTCGCATCGCCCAGAGGGTGATCCCGTACGAGGCCCCG
>CANGUQ010000171.1 GCA_947456915.1 Betaproteobacteria bacterium | reverse complement strand
TGCCGGGATCGGTCCCGGGGGCCGCGTGCTGTCGCCGTTTCGCGTGGGAGGGACTCGCGCGCCGCGCTGCGGACGCGACGAGCGCGTTCGCGTGGTGCGACCCCCGACCTTCAGCCGCGCACGCTCGATTCCGTCACGAACGTGTCGAGCATCACCACCGGCTGCGGCTTCCACCCGCGCTTGCGGTGTTCGGCCACTACGGTGGTGAAGATCCCGCCGCGCACATAGAACTTCGCGGTCAGCCGCATGAAGCGGGGGCGTGTGGCGCGCGCCAGATCTTCGAGGATCTTCTGGGTCACCGCCTCGTGGAACGCGCCTTCGTCGCGGTAGGACCACATGTAGAGCTTCAGGCTCTTCAGCTCGACGCACAGCTTGTCCGGGATGTAGTCGAGCACCAGCGTGGCGAAGTCGGGCTGGCCGGTCTTCGGGCACAGGCACGTGAACTCCGGAATCTCCATGTGGATGCGCAGATCACGCCCCGGAGCCGGGTTGGCGAAGGTTTCGAGCGAGCGGGGCGGGCGACTGGGCATGGCGTGAGTCTGCGGCGGGCGCGGGAATGCGCGGGAGGGCGAGTATAGCGGCGCTCGACAGGGTATCCTTGTGTCCAGGCCCAGCGCAGCCGCGTGCGAGACCGCCACGCGCGGCAGGAGGAGTGGTTCAGTGGACACCGCACATCGCCCGCAACCCGCGCGCAGCTTCGCCGACGTCGGTCACGCCGAAGCGCTCGAGCGCGCGCGCGCGCTGGTCCCGCTGCTGCGCGAGCACGCGGCAGCGCAGGAACAGGCAACCCGGATGATCGCGCCGATCGAGCAGGCGCTGCACGCGAGCGGGCTGTTTCGCTACCAGCAGCCACGCGTGTTCGGCGGCATGGAACTCGACCTCACCGCGATCGTCGAACTGGTCGAGATTCTCGGTCGCGGCGACGCCTCGACCGCGTGGACCTTCGCCAACCTCGCGTCGCACCACCGCCAGCTCGCGCTCTGGGACATCCGTGCGCAGCAGGAGGTGTGGGGGGCGAATCCGGACGCGCTGATCGCCTCGGGCATCGCCTACGTTCAGGGCCGCGGCACGCGGGTCGACGGCGGGCTGCGCCTGTCGGGCGAGTGGGGCTTCTCCTCGGGCGTCGACGTCTCGCAGTGGAACATGCTGTACTGCGTCGTGCGCGAAGGCGACACACCGGTGGACTGGTGCGCCTGCCTGGTGCCGGCGGCCGACTACGAGATCGTCGACGACTGGCAGACGCTGGGCATGTGCGGCACCGGCAGCCGCACCGTGCGCGCGCAGGACATCTTCGTGCCGGAACACCGCGTGGTGTCGATGCAGGTGGCGCGGGCGGGACACCGCTTCCCCGGGCTCGACCACCATCCGAATCCGCTCTATCGCGTACCCACGCCGGCGATGGGCGGGCACAGCATCGCCGCGGCGATGCTCGGCAACGCACAGGCGATGATCGATCTCACCGTCGAATCGGTGAAGGCGCGTTCGACCCGCTACACCGGCGCGAAGATGCGCGACATGCCGATGGTGCAGTGGCGGGTGTCGATGGCGGCGGCGAAGGTGGATGCAATGCGCGGCTTCCTGCGCAACGATTGCACCGAGGCGTTCGCCGAAGTGGCGCGAAGTGGTGGGCTGTCGATCGAGCAGAAGCTGCGCTACAAGCGCAACTGCGCGGCGGCGATGCAGATTGCGGTCGAGGCGGTCGACCTGCTGCACGAGATGGCAGGCGCTGGCGGCATCTACGATCGCAACGTGCTGCAGCGGCTGTTCCGCGATGCGCACGCCGCCGCTGGCCACATCGCGTTCAGCGTCGATGCCCAGCTGCCGCCGTGGGCGCTGGTCGCGCTGGGCGGCGAGTTCAGGAGCCCGACGATGTAGCGCGCTGCCCGGGGCGGACCGGCCACGGGATCGGTTCGCACCTGCCGTCGTTGCAGGATGCGGCAGACGGGGGCGATCCCCGGATCGCGACAGTGCCGGCAGCAGACCGGCGCGCGCGGAATTCGACAAGGAGGAGTTTCCATGCAGCAGGGCAGATGCGCACTGCGTGCGCGGTGGTTGACGCGAGTGGCCGGTACGGTCCTGCTCGCTGTGGCGGCGGTGGTGCACGCGGAGGATCCGTTCCCGGTCAGGACCGTGACCATCGTGAACCCGAACGCGCCTGGCGGATTCGTCGACATCGTCGCACGCGGTCTGGCCGCCTCGATGCAGCGCCAGCTGCGCCAGCCGGTGATCGTGGTCAATCGGCCCGGTGCGAATACGGTCATCGGATCGCTCGCGGTGGCCAACGCTGCGCCGGACGGCTACACGCTGCTGCTGCAGTCGCCGGCGTTCGCGGCGGTGCCGGCGATCGACGAGGTGTTCCAGCGGCCGCCGTCCTTTCAGCTGTCGCAGTTCGTGCCGCTCGCGCAGATCACCGCCGACCCGGCGATGCTGCTGGTGCACCCGTCGCTGCCGGTACGCACGGTGAAGGAGTTCGTCGCCCTGGCCAGGGCGCGACCGGCAGACTTTCTCGTGTCGTCCTCGGGCACCTACGGCACGACGCACCTGCCGATCGCCATTCTCGAACAGGCTGCCGGCATCCGGCTGCGCCACGTGCCGTACACCGGCGGAGCACCGGCGATGGCGGCAGTGGTCGGTGGTCACGCGACGGCGCTCGCGGCCGCGCCCAGCGTGGCGATGCCGCAGGTCAAGGGTGGCCGCGTGCGGCCGATCGCACAGTGGGGCAGCGTGCGCTCGGCGGCGTTTCCGGACGTGCCGACGTTCAGGGAGAGCGGCGTCGACATCGAGTTCACGCTGTGGACCGCACTGTTCGCGCCGGCCAGGACGCCCGCACCGGTCCTGAGGGTGCTGCTCGACGCTGTGCGCGCCGCGGTCCAGGACGAGGAATTTCGCGCGGCGATGACGAAATCGCTATCCACCGTCGCCTATCTCGACGGGCCGGAGTTCGCCAGCGCCTGGGCGCGCGAGGTGAAGCGCATCCAGGCCTCGGTACGGTTCATCGGTCGCACTGACGAGTGACGGCAGGGGCGGGACTGCGAGGCGGGGCGCAGCCCGACGGACAACGGCCGACCAGCCGGGTCCGCCCCCGGCCGTGGCGGTACGATGGCCGCTGCGTCGACATGCCGGACGTGCCGGCGCAGGATCTGCCCGTCACGGCAGGAGCGAGTGGCAGTGGCGCCTCATCCGACTCGTGCTGCCGTCGCTTCCGGTGACACCGTCGGCGATACCGGATGAGGTGTGCCGCGGCTGCAACTGCACGCGGCTCGACGGCACCCCGTCCCGGGTCTTCGTCCACGCCCGGCATCCGACTCACGACCTGACGGCCGATGTGCGCGAACGGCTCATGGCGCCCGGCGGCGAACCGATCGAGCCCGGCGCCGAACCGATGGCGAGCACGGCCGAGGAGCACGCGCCTTTCATCGCGAGCGAGATCGCGAAGTCGCACGCGATCGTCACGATCGGAGGCATCAGCCTCGACCGACGCCGCAATCTCACCGTTCCCCCGCTCAAAAAGGGGCCTGGCCCCTTTTTTCACCCGCCTCTAGAGGGGGCCTGGCCCCTTTTTGCATTCGACGAGAATTCGACGAGGGGCCTGGCCCCTTTTTCGGGCGGGGGTGGGTTCATGATGTGCGGCGAGCGGGCGGACCGTGGGCGAGGGCGGGCGAAGCCGTTTGCGAAAGGCTCGTGTTCCGTTCGTGAGCCGCATGCCGGTCGCGCCGGTGGTCAGTGTGAAGTCCTTGCTCGCCTGTGGTTGCGGTCACCCGGGCCGGAACGGGCGGGCGGCAGGGGCCTCAAGTAAACTATCGGGCTGCCCGTTTTGCTCACCCCCCACCACAAGAAGCTCCTCAGTGCGCCTGACCGAGATACGCCTGTCCGGATTCAAGTCGTTCGTCGATCCCACCCACATCCGCCTGCCCGGGCAGATCGTTGGGGTGGTCGGCCCCAACGGCTGCGGCAAGTCGAACGTGATCGATGCCACGCGCTGGGTGCTGGGCGAGTCATCGGCCCGACATCTGCGCGGCGAGACGATGCAGGACGTGATCTTCTCCGGCTCGGCCACGCGCAATCCGGCCAATCGCGCCAGCGTCGAACTGGTATTCGACAACAGCCTGGGCAAGGCCGGCGGGCAGTGGGCGAGCTATGCCGAGCTCTCCGTCAAGCGCGTGCTCGAGCGCGATGGTGAGTCGGCGTACTACATCAACAACGTTCACGTCCGCCGGCGCGATGTCGCCGACGTGTTTCTCGGCACCGGACTGGGCGGGCGCGGCTACGCGATCATCGAGCAGGGCACGATCTCCCGCATCATCGATGCGAAGCCCGAGGAGCTGCGGGTGTTCCTGGAGGAGGCGGCCGGTGTCTCGCGTTACCGTGAGCGGCGGCGCGAAACGGAGAACCGGCTGTCCGATGCGCGCCAGAACCTCGCCCGCGTCGACGACATACGGCTGGAGCTCGAGCGTCAGATCGAGCGGCTGACCGCGCAGGCGGCGGTGGCGGCCCAGTTCCAGACGCTCACTGGCCAGCTCGTGTCGGCGCAGAACCTGCTCTGGTTCCTGCGCCGAGGCGACGCCGCAGCACAGCGCGAACGACTGGCCCGCGAGGTGGAGCGGCTGTCCATCGAGCTGGAGACGGAGACCGCACGGCTGCGCGAGATAGAGAAGCGGCTCGCCGAGACGCGCGACGGCCAGCAGCTCGCCAACGACGCTGCCCGCCTCGCCCAGGGTGAACTGTACGAGGCGAATGCTGAAGTGTCGCGGCTGGAGCAGCAGCTCGCCTACCTGCGCGACACGCGCGCGCGCGTGGACGCGCAACTGGGGCAGGCGCGCGAGCGTCTGGAGCAGACGCACGCGCGCCATCAGGCGATGGGCGCCAGCCTCGACGAATGGCGGCGCGAAGCGCAGGCGGCGCTCGAACAGGCCGAGGTGGCGCGTGCGAATGCCGGTCACGAAGCGGCGCTGCTGCCGCAGGCCGAGGCGGCCGCCGCGCAGGCCCAGGCGCGGGTGAGCGAGGCCGAGCGCGCGCTCGCCCAGGCCGAGCAGCTGTGGCAGGTCGAAGAGACGCGCCGCGAGTCGGCGCAGCGGTTGATCGAGCAGCTCGGCCAGCGCCGTGAGCGTCTCGCTGCCGAGCGTGCCGGACTGGCGCTGCCCGATCGCGAGGCGATCGCTGCGCTGCAGGGCGCCGTCGCGCAGCTGGGCGCGCAGCTCGCCGAGACGATGGCTGGCGCGAGCCACGCCGAGCAGCGGCTGTCGCAGAGCGAAATCGCGGCGCGTGACGCGCGCTCTGCGGTCGATGCCGCGAGTCGTGAACTGACGCAGGTGCAGGCCCGGCGCGACGCCCTGCAGCAGCTGCAGAGCCGGCTCGCCAATGCGCAGGCCACTCGTGACTGGGCGGCCCGGCACGGCCTCGCCGATGCGCGCCGGCTGTGGCAGGGCGTGCGGATCGAGGACGGCTGGGAAAATGCGCTGGAGGCGGTGCTGCGCGAGCGGCTCAACGCATTCGCCGTGGAGCGGATCGGTCCGAGCGACGCCTGGCTCGGCGAGATGCCCGGGGCCAAGGTTGCCGTGTACGAACTCGCTGCCGGCGTCGCCACCACCGGGTCGCTCGGTGTGCTCGGCCGACCGCTGCGCGAACTGGTGAGCTGCGACGACGAACGCACGGCACCGGTTCTCGCCGACTGGCTGTCGCAGGTGTTCGTCGCCCCGTCGCTCGCCGAGGGCCTGCGACTGCGCGAGCGGCTGCCGGCCGGTGCGACACTGGTCACTCGCGACGGACACCTGCTGTCACGCTCGAGCGTGGTGTTCTACGCGCCGGATTCGGAAATGCACGGCGTGCTGTCGCGCCAGCGCGAGATCGAGGCGCTCGATGCCCAGCTCGCCGCGCTTGCCGGGCGGCTCGCCGAGGCGCGCGAGCGCGATGCCGCTGCGGTGGAAGCGGTGGCGAGTGCCCGCCGGGAGCTTGCCGAGCGCCGGCGCGCAGCCGATGAACTGCGGCAGAACCAGCACGCGACGCAGATGCAGTTCGTCCGCCAGTCCGAGCAGGCCGACCGTGTCGAGCAGCGCATCGCGCAGATCGAGCGCGAGGCGGCCGAGGTCGCGGCTGAACTCGGCACGGAGTCCGAGCGTCTCACCGCGACGGACGCGAATCTCGAGCGCTTCGCCGGCGAACTGCAGTCGATCGGCGCGCAACTCGCTGCCACCCGTTCCGAGGCAGGCGGCACGCAGGCGACGCTCGCGCGCGCGAGAGAGACCGCGCAGCACGCTGCGCAGGCTGCGCAGCAGGCGCAGTTCCGCGTGCAGGCCGCACAGACGCGCATCGGCGAGGGCGAGGCCTCGCTGCGCACGGCCGAGAACGAACTGCAGGGGTTGCAGAGCGAAGTCGAGCGGCTGACCGCGGAAGTCGGTCAGTTCGACGCGGCGCCGCTGCAGGCGTCGCTGCAGGAGGCGCTCGCGCTGCGCGCGACGCGCGAGGCAGCGATGGCGGCGGCGCGCAATGCGCTTTCGGAGATCGAGACGCGGCTGCGCGCGACCGACGAAGAGCGGCTTTCCTCCGAGCAGAAGCACGAGCCGCTGCGTACCGCCATCGGCGAGGCGAAGCTCAAGGAGCAGGAGGCACGCCTCACCGAGGAGCAGTTCGCCGCCAAGCTCGTCGAGGCGGGCGCCGACGAGCAGGCGCTGGCGAAGCAGGCCGAGGACGGGCCGCGGCCGCGCACGCTGGCCGGCGAGATCAATCGCCTGCAGGCGGAGATCAGCGCGCTGGGCGCGGTCAATCTCGCTGCCCTCGAAGAACTCGGCGGGGCGAGCGAGAAGAAGAACGCGCTCGACGCGCAGGCCAACGACCTGACCGAAGCGATCGGTACGCTGGAGACCGCGATCCGCCGCATCGATCGCGAGACGCGCGAGCGCCTGATGGCAACCTTCGACGAAGCGAACCGGCACCTCGCGGAGATGTTCCCGGCGCTGTTCGGCGGCGGGCAGGCGCAACTGGTGCTCACCGGCGAGGAGATCCTCGACAGCGGCGTGCAGATCTTCGCGCACCCGCCGGGCAAGAAGAACGCGTCGATCCAGCTGCTCTCCGGCGGCGAGAAGGCGCTGACTGCGCTGTCGCTGGTGTTCTCGCTGTTCCAGCTCAATCCGGCGCCGTTCTGCCTGCTCGACGAGGTCGATGCGCCGCTGGACGACACCAACACCGAGCGCTTCCGCAATCTGCTGCAGAAGATGTCCGCGTTCACGCAGTTCCTGTTCATCTCGCACAACAAGATCACGATGGAGGGGGCGCAGCAGCTGATCGGCGTCACCATGCAGGAACAGGGTGTGTCGCGAGTGGTGGCGGTGGACATCGATCAGGCGATGCGCCTGACCGAGGACAAGGCAGCCTGACCGATGGAAGGCGCGATCCCTCATCCGAGCGCTCGCGGGCGCGGCGCGGGGCACGAGCGGCGATGAGCGAACTGCAGGGTGGTCTGATCGTTCTGGGCGCGCTGGTGATCGGCGCGGTCGCGCTGTTCAACGCGTGGCAGGTGCGCCAGCTGCGGCGGCGGGCGCGGCAGACCCTGCCCGATGCACCGGCGGATGCGCTGTTGAACGTCGATGCCGTGCGGCAGGATGGCGAAGTCGACACGGCGGACGGCGAGGACGCCGAGCGGCACGCGGCGGCCGGGCCCGGGCTGCGACTCGAGCCGAAGC
>CANGUQ010000170.1 GCA_947456915.1 Betaproteobacteria bacterium | reverse complement strand
TTCCAGCGGCAGGCCCAGTTCAGCGAACGTCGGCGTGTCGCCGGCGAGCGCCGATCGCTTCGGCGCGGCCAGCGCCAGCGCGCGCAGCTTTCCGGTACGGATGTGGGGCAGGGCGGGCGCCAGCGCCACGGCCGCGAGCGGCGTCTCGCCGCTGACTGCCGCCGCGGTGGCGGGGCCGCCGCCCTTGTACGGCACGTGAATCAGTGCCGGTCCGCCGCTCATGCGCAGCAGTTCGATGCTCAGGTGGTGGATACTGCCGCTGCCGGGCGTGCCGAAGGCGAGCGTGTCGGGCTTCGCCTTGGCCGCGGCCAGCAGATCGGCGAGCGAGCGGTACGGCGTGGCCGCGTTGGCCACCAGCACCACCGGATTGTGCGAGGCCAGCGAGATCGGCGCGAAGTCGCGCACGGTGTCGTAGCCGAGCTTCGGATAGACGCTGGGATTGATCGTCGTCTCGCTCGCGGTGGCCATCAGCAGCGTGTAGCCGTCGGGCGCGGACTTCGCCGCGAGTTCGGCCCCGATCCCGCCGTTCGCGCCAGGACGGTTGTCGATCAGCACGCTCTGGTTCCACGCCTCGCTCAGGCGCGGCGTGTAGATGCGTGCCGTGATGTCGGCGACGCCGCCCGGCGGGTAGGGCACGATCACCCGTACCGGCCTGGCGGGCCAGGCTTGGGCGGATGCTGCGCTGATACTCCACAGGAGCAGCGCGAGGGTCATCGCCGCTGCGCGGCCCACCGCGGACAGCGCCTGCGCGGATGCCCGCAGAGCGTGTGCAAGGCGCTGCTGCCGCTGCGTGGACGGACAGGGTCGTGAGTGAGCGGCCGGGGCAGGATGCGGGTTCATCGTCACTCCTCGGCCACGATCATGCGCTCGCGCGCGATCGTCGCATAACGGCGCGTCTCGCTGTCCAGGAAGGCCTCGAACTCGATCACGCTGAGCCCGGCGGCGTCCACGCCCTGCGCAGCGAGAGCGTCGCGCGTGACCGGTTCGCGCACGATGCGCACGATTTCCTGATTGAGCCGCTCGACGATCGGCGCCGGCGTCTTCGCCGGCGCGAACACGCCCATCCAGTTGGTGAAGCGGTAGCCGGCGAAACCGGGCAGTTCGGCGACCGCCGGCACCTCGGGCAGGGCGCCGCTGCGCCGTTCGCCGGTCACAGCCAGCACGCGCAGCTTGCCTGCCTTCGCGTGCTGCACGACGGGCGGGATACCGACGATCAGCACCGGCACCTGTCCGCCGAGCGCATCGCTCAGCGCCGGTGCTGCCCCCTTGTACGGAATGTGGGTGAGATCGACCTTCCCGAGGATTTCCAGCATCGCGCCGGCGAACTGCATCGTGCTGCCGGCACCCGGGGTGCCGAATCCGATCTTGCCCGGTTGCGCGCGTGCGAGCGCGATCAGTTCCGGAATCGACTTCGCGGTCACCGACGGATGCACCGCAATCACCAGCGGTGCCTCACCGGCGAGCGTGATCGGTTGCAGCTCGCGCCGCGGGTCGTAGCTGAGCTTCTGTCCCAGTGCAGGCAACACCACGACCTCGGCGGGCGAGGCAATCAGCAGGGTGTAGCCGTCCGGCGCGCTGCGCGCCACGGTCTCGGCGCCGATGCGCCCGCCGGCGCCCGAGCGGTTCTCGACCAGCACCTGCTGCTTCATCGATTCGCCCAGTCGCTGCGCGACCGTGCGTGCGACGAAGTCGACCCCTCCCCCGGGCGGGAACGGCACCACGATGCGGATCGGCTTGCTCGGATACGCAGCCGGCTGCGCGAAGGCAGCGTCGGGCGCAACGGCAAGCACGAGGCCGGCCACTGCCAGAAGCGCGCTGGGCGCGCGCCGCCGCGGAGTGATGGTGGGACGCATTCGTGGGCTCATGCTCTCCTCCTGCTGCGCAGTGCTGCGTTCGGGGTGACGCCGCTTCTGGCGAGCGGTCGTCGTTCGTGCTGCTCAGGTGAACTCGATCGCCGCGCCGGGTGCCGGGGTAAAGCCGAGGTCGCCCCGCTGGATGACGGCGGCACGGCCTCCATTGAGTGCGAGCAGTTCGGCCTGACGCCGCTTGGCGCGGCGGTCGACCTCGTCCGGATCGCAGATCGCATGGAGCCGCCGGCGGCACCGCTCGAGAACATCGCGGCACGCAGGGTCGCCGGCAAGATCGTTCAGTTCCTCCGGGTCGCGTGCCAGATTGAACAGCTGAGGCGGGTACTTCGCGTAGTGGACGTACTTCCAGTCCTCGTGCCAGATGGCGAACGCGCCGGTAGTCGATCCCATGCCGTGGTACTCGGACAGCACCGTACGCTCGGGAACGGTGCCGCCGGCGATGTCGTACAGCGAGACGCCGGGGTGCGTGTCGCGCAGCGAGGAGAACGCATGACCCGCGCCCTCGACCAGGGTGGGGAAGAAGTCGACGTGACTGGTGGGCGTCTGCACCTTCCTGCCAGCCGGAAAGCCGGGGCCGGCCGCCAGCAGCGGCACTCCGGCGATCTCCTCGTACATCGTCGATTTGCCCCACAGACCGCGTGCGCCGAGGTTGTCACCGTGATCGCTGGTGTAGAGCACGTCGGTGCTGTCGAGCAGGCCGGCGTCCTCCAGCGCGTACAGCACGCGTCCGATGTTCTCGTCCACGTAGCTGACCAGCCCGAAGTAGCCGGCGAGTGCCCTTCGCACCTGGTCCTCGCTCTCGAAGTAGTCGTCGTAGCAGAAGCTCGAGCGATAGTCATCGAGGTAGGGATGTCGCGTACGGTGTTCGCGCTGGTAGAGCTTGGGCAGCGGCAGATCGCGCGAGGCGTACCGGTAGTAGTGCTCGGGCGGTGCAGTCAGCGGGAAGTGCGGCGCCACGAACGAGACGAAGAGCACCCACGGCTTGTCTTTCGACCGCCTGCCTTCCTCGCGCAGCCAGATCTGCGCGCGCGAGGCGATCTCGCGATCGTAGAACGTGTATGCGGTCTCCCCCGGCCCGGCGAGTTTCGCCATCTTGCCAGCGCTGCCTCGCCGGGGGAGGTCCTCGCGCACGAGTCCCATCAGATCGCCCTTGCCCTGCAGGATGTGCATCGGGATCTGCTCCTGCGAGAAGCCGTGATCTTCATCGGGCACGCGGAAGTGCAGCTTGCCGATGGAGACCACCTGGTGGCCACGCTCGCGCAGCACGTGGTGCCAGCTCGGTACCGAACCGTCGTAGGCGTCGGCGTTGTCCCAGAAGCCGATCTGGTGGATGTACTTGCCAGCGGCGAACGCGGCGCGCGCCGGGACGCACACCGGACTCGCAGTGTAGGCGCTTGCGAAGTGCGTGCCGCGACGTGCCAGCGCATCGAGGTTCGGCGTGCTGATGAAGGGATGACCGGCATAGCCGGCGATCTTGGGGTTGTGCTCGTCGGACATGATGACGAGCAGGTTGCGCGGGGTCATGACGGCAGCCTCTGGACGGATCGACCAGGACAATACTATGAAGTATTGCCGGAGCTCGTCAATCTACTGCCTCCGCGCGGGGGCGATGGCGCGCGGGCGGCGTGCAAGCGCCGCGGATCGGGTGCTGCAGTGCGGGCCGGTGGCGGTCCAGGCGCCAGTCAGGCGGGTGTAGCGATCGCGGCGTCGCGACCGCTGACCGCGAGCGGGGGTGCCCCGGCGGGAACGTACATCTCGAGGGCGTAGAGCGTCAGACCATCCGCGCCGTGGGCAACGATGCTCACGTGCAGCCCCGAGCGCTGGCCCAGCACCCGCGCGAGGTTCGCGGTGAACGTCACCGCCTGCACAGTCTGTGCGAGTGACGCGATCGGCCGTCCGAACTCGCGCGCGAACAGCTGCTTGAAGTTCTCCCCCGCCAGATCGGCGACCGGTCGGGCCAGCAGATCCGGAAAGCGCCGGCGACTCGCATGGAAGTGACTGACTACGCTGAAGCGATCATCGACGCGGAACACGCGATCGATACGCACGACTGCATCGCTCGCGCCGGCCTTGACCACGTCCCAGGGGCCGCTGCGCCCCACCACGCGGCGACCGGTGATCCGGGTGGTGACCGGCAGGACGCGGCCCTGCGAGTCCAGGAACCGGCAGTGCAGTGGGTCTGGCATGCGCGGATCGGGCAGCGCGAACGCGCTGCCGCGGCGTCGGCCACGGGTGATCACGCCGGCGTCGGCAAGTGCCTTCACTGCGCGCTGGATCGTCCCCAGACTCAGCGGCAGTGCAGCGGTCAGTTCGACCTCGGTGGGAAACCGATCGCCTGGCCGCCAGTCTCCGCGTTCGAGCCCTGCGAGGACGGCATCGTACAGACGGCGATGCTTCGGGTGCGCACTCCGGTCGGGCCCCGCGAGTGCATGCGCCACGCGGCGCAGCGGGTCTGGCCGAGGTGCCGGTCGCTCAGCCAAGCTGCCGGCTCTTCGCCGCTTCGGCGAGCGCGAACGCCTGCGTGCCGGCGCTCACCGTGCCGCTGTAGCGGGAGAAGAACAGGTGGCCGTCGAACGGTGCGACGATCTCTTCGAGCACGTCGTAGCTGTACAGGTCGACCACGCGCCCGAGCAGGGTGCCCGCAGTGATCAGTCGCCCGACATCGGCGGGTTGTTCGAACAGCGATTCGAGGTAACCGCTGTTGCGCGGACGCAGCTCGCGCCGGGCCGCGAGATCGAAGTGGATCTGCGGCGGAGGTTCGGCCGCCTCGCCGATCAGGCCGAGGTGGGCGGCGAGCCCGCTCAGGCCGTCGAGCGACTGCTGGAAGTAGATCGCCGTGCTGTGCGGGCCGAGATAGGTGCCGCCGATCTCCGGGTTGCAGCTCGGGATGTTGCGACGGGTAGTCACGTAGTGCGCAGAAGTACCGGTCAGGTCGTTCTCGTGCACGAACGGCTGCCCGAAGGCGCGCGCCATCGCGAGACAGCGCTGTCGCACTTCGGGTGACGCCTTGCCGTTGTAGTCGACCCGTCCCTGCAGCCTGCCGCCGGTGCCGCCCGCGTGGAAGTCGCAGTGAAAGTCGATGTGGTCGAGCACCTGCCCGGTGATCACTGCGGCCATCATCTGCGTGGTGTTGCCGCGCGCGTTGCCGGGAAAGGCCTCGTGCAGGTCGGTGCGCCCGTGCGGCTCCGGTGTCAGCCGCTGGCAGGCGGCGGTGGCGAGCGGATTGGCCACCGACACGACGACGACGCGTCCGCGCATGCGCGCGGCGTCGATGCTCGCAAGCCAGTGCCGGATCACCATCGTCGGCAGGAATTCGTCGCCGTGCTGGTTGGTGACGATGCCGAGCGTCGGACCGGGCAGACGCCCGGTCAGCACGTGCAGCGGCAGCGTCAGCTCGGCGCCGTTGAGCATCGTGGTGACCGGCAGGCGCCGAAACGTGCGGCCCTCCGGATCTTCAGCCCACAGCGCAGCCGCAGCGCCCGTGATCGTGCTCACTGCGCCACCTTCACCGGCTGCTGCGTGTCGATCGATTGCAGGATCGCCTCCAGTCCGCTCACGCCCGCGAGAATGTCCTCGACCGGCATCACGTACGGTTGCTTCGCCTCGATCGCGCGCGCGAACGCCTCCAGTTCCAGGCGCTCGGTGCGTTCGCTGGCGTAGTGGCGAGTCTGGCGCGGCTGGTCGATCAGCTGCACGGTGAGGTCCCAGGTCGGCAGATGCTCGATGGCGCCGACCTCGGCCATGCCGCCGGTTCCGAAGAACTGCATCCGCCAGCACTCGGCGCTCGCGATCACCATGCCGAGGTAGCCGGTGACGCCGCTCCTGAACCGGTAGAGCACCGAGGTCGTGTCGTCGACGCCGCGGTCGAGCACCTGGCGACAGCTCTGTGCGTAAACGGTGTCGATCGGCCCGGTGAGGAAGATCATCGCGTCCATGTTGTGCACGCCGCGCCCGGTCAGGCCGCCGCCCGGACTCTCCGAGCGATCGGGGCGCCAGTGATCGGGGGCGTAGCGGAAGACGCTCGGACCGTTGAAGTTGCCCTCGATGTGCAGCAGCTTGCCCAGCGTACCGTCGGAAAACATCTTCTTCACCTCCAGCAGTGCCGGCTGGAAGCGCCAGTTGAAGCCCAGCGCGAGCGTCACGCCGGCTGCACTGCACGCGTCGATCGCCGTCTGGGCGTCGGCGCGGTTGAGCGTGAACGGCTTCTCGACGAACACGTGCTTGCCGGCGCGTGCCGCACGGGTGATCAGGTCAACGTGGCTGCGGTGCGGCGTGGTGATCACCACCGCGTCGACACCCGGGTCGTGCAGCACCTGCTCGATGTCGGCGTGAAGCGGGAAGCCATGCTCTGCGGCGAACGCACGTGCCTTCTCCGGGGTGCGCGTGGCACCGGCAACGAAGCGGATGTGCTGGCTGCCGCGGGCGTGGCTGACCATGTTCTGGCCCCAGCGCCCGAGGCCGATGATGGCGGCTCGGATCATGTTGCGGTTCTTCCTTCGGGAGAGGTGGATGATCTGGACCGGGGCGGCGTGGGCGCCCGCGCTGGCGCAGGCTGGCGCACGGCGCGTCGCCGGCGCGGCGATCGCAGGCGAGGCTCAGCCGCGACCGCGCGCCTCGATCGCATCGGGAAAGCGGAATGCATTCGCCGGGGCTTCGTCGAAGCCGTGATCGCGCCGCAACCGCGCCGACATCTCAAGCGCGTAGGGCGCGGCGCGGTAGAGCAGCACGCGCTGCATGTCGTCGAGCCTGAGTCCGGCGCGCTCGGCCATTGCATCGCAGTGCGCCCGCGTCTTCGCGTCGGTGTCCGGCGCATCGGTCGGGATCGCGATCGGCGTCAGGGCGGGTTTCGCGGCGCCGGCCACCAGCGCAGGTTCGCGCCGGTGCCAGTCGGTTGCGCTCTGGAACGCGTGGCCCGCACGCAGCACCGTCGCGTCGTCGAACGGGCGGCCGATCAGCTGCAGTCCGATCGGCAGCCCGCTCGCGGAGAAACCGTTGCAGACCACCGCGGCCGGACCCGCGGCGACGTTGGACGGCGTGAAGATGTTCGGCTTCTTGTAGAAGTTGAGCGGGTCGTGGTGATCGAGCCGCGGTGCCGGGCCCTGTCCGACCGTGACCAGCAGGTCGAAGCGGTCGAAGATCGCGTTCATCTGCGTGACGGTGCGCCGGTGATCGCGCGTCGCGGCGACGTAGTCGCCGGCGGTAAACAGACAGGCGGGCAGCACGCGCTGCAGGAAGTCCCAGCCGAAATCGCCCGGACGCTCGACCAGCGCCTGGCGGTGGATGGCGAAGATCTCGCTCTCGGCGATGATGACCTTGATGTCGAAGGATTCCTTGAGCGGCCGGATGCGCGCGGTCTCCACGCTCGCTCCGAGCGACTGGAACACGCGCAGTGCTTCCTCCAGTGCGGCGACGGTCTCCGGCGCGGCCGGAGCGTCTTCTTCGTGGTAGTGCCGCAGCACGCCCACCCGCACGCCCTTCAGATCGCCGCACAGCGCCGCGCGGTAGTCCGGTATCGCGCAGCGCACCGAGCCGGCGTCCGCAGCATCGAAGCCGGCCAGGGCCTGCAGCACGATCGCGCAGTCCTCCATCGTGCGCGCCATCGGGCCGCAGTGGTCGAACGAGTACGAGTTGGGAATGACGCCGGCGCGCGAAACCAGTCCGTACGTGGGCATCAGACCCGACACGCCGCACCACGAGGCCGGCCCGCGGATCGAGCCGCCGGTGTCAGAGCCCAGCGCGACCGGCACGAAGCCGGCGGCGAGCGCGGCGCCGGATCCGCTGCTCGAACCGCCGGTGAAGCAGGCCGTGTTCCACGGGTTGCGTGCCGGCGGCCAC
>CANGUQ010000169.1 GCA_947456915.1 Betaproteobacteria bacterium | reverse complement strand
TGGACACGCGCGGCTCGACACGCGAAGCGCAGGTTCGGCGGTCTGCACATCCTGGTGAACAACGCGGGCGTGGTGAGCCGCAGCGGCATCCAGGACATTTCGATGACGGAGTGGACGAATGTGCTTGGCATAAATCTCACTGGCCCGTTGTTCGGCTGCCGGGCGTGCGCGCCACTGATCCGCGACTCCGGCGGCGGGTCGATCGTGAACATCTCGTCCACCGCCGGTATGCTCGGGCATCCTGGTGTCGCGTACGCAGCGAGCAAGTGGGGCCTGCGCGGCGTCACCAAGACGGCTGCAATGGAGTATCTCGACTGGGGCATACGCGTGAACTCGATCCATCCGGCGCAGGTCGCCGAAACCGGCATGTCCGGGGCAGCGACCGAGGGCTACCGGTACGCGAACCAGCGGGTGATGCCGATGCGGCGCTCGGCAACCCCGGACGAGGTGAGCAACGCGGTGCTGTTCCTGGCGAGTGACGAGTCGAGCTACATCACCGGCAGCGAGATCACGGTGGACGGCGGTGCGGTGGCGATCGGACTGCCGCGTGCGCGCGTCCTGCTCGAGGCCGAGTTCAACGCGAAACGGCAGGCGTGATGCGTTGAATGCGGCGCGCACGCGCGCCGCATTCAACGCAGACCCGTACCCGGCAGCCGGTCTTTGCGCGCCGCACGGCCCGGGTGTTACGATGATCGAGGCGGTGCATCCGACAGCAGCGAAGGAGCAGCCGCCGGAAGAGCGCATGCCGGTGCCGGACAGCAATGGTGCACGGCAGCCTCAGCAGGCTTGGAAACCATGCGCGTGTGGCCCGCCGGGCCGGGGTCGGGATTGCCGGCCAGGGCGCAGACCGTCCAGGAGGAGAACATGTCGAGCATCGTCCGGCGCCTCGCGCACGTGCTCTGCGTCGCACTGACCGCCTCGGCGGGCGTCGCGTGCGCGCAGGAGTTTCCGAACAAACCGATCCGCTGGGTGATTCCGTATGCCCCGGGCGGAGCCACCGACATCACCGCGCGCACCATGGCGCCGCGGCTCTCGGCAAGCCTCGGCCATCAGGTGGTGGTCGACAACCGGGCGGGCGGTGCCGCCATCCCCGGCTTCGAGATCGTTGCCAAGGCGCCGCCGGATGGCTACACGTGGCTGCTCGCGAACATCGCCTTCGGCGCCAACCCGAGCCTGTTCAACAAGTTGCCGTTCGACGTCGAACGCGACTTCGCGCCGGTGAGCAAGGTGGCGGTAGTGCCGATGATCCTTGTCGTGCACCCGTCCGTGCCGGTGAAGTCACTGCAGGACCTGCTCAAGCTCGCGCGTGCCCGGCCCGGCGCACTCAACTACGGATCGGCCGGCAACGGCAGCGCGAACCACCTGACCACCGAAGTGTTCCGCAGCGTCACCGGCATCGACATCGTTCACGTCCCCTACAAGGGCGGCGGTCCGGCGGTGGCCGATCTGGTAGGGGGCCAGATCTCGATGATGTTCGCCACGATCAGCTCGGCAAGCGCGTTCGTGAAGCAGGGGCGTCTGCGCGCACTGGCGATCAGTAACGCGCGGCGCAATGCAGCCCTGCCCGACCTTGCCACGCTCGACGAACTGGGGCTGAAGGGCTTCAACGTGAACGAGTGGCAGGTGCTGGTGGTGCCGGCAGGCACGCCGGCACCGATCGTCGATCGGCTGAACCGCGAGGTGGCCAGAACCCTGGCCGACACCGCGGTCAGAGAACGATTTGCCGAACTCGGTGCGGAACCCGAAGGCAGCACCCCGCAGGCGGCCGCAGCGTTCGTGAAATCCGAGGTCGCACTGTGGCGCAGGATTTCGCGCGAAGCCGGCATCAAGCCCGTCGACTGAAACGTGGCGCAGTCCTGAACCTGATCGCGGAAAACAGGAACATGTGATGCAGAGCGAGAAGCCCGAGGCAACCGTACGCAACGTCGCCGAAGTCATGTGGGAGGAACTGCCCGGACATCTCGGCGGCGCCTTCTCCAAGATGCTGGTGCGACCCGAGGTCTGCGGATCGCTGCGCATCGATCACCGGATCTCCACCTACCAGCCTCGCGGCCATGTCCAGCCCCACGTGCACAAGGTACAGGAGCAGGTCTATCACGTGCTCGAGGGCGAGGGGGTGGTCGAGCTCGACGGGGTACGCCGGCTGGTGCGCAAGCATGACGTGATCCACGTGCCGCCCGGGGTGATGCATGCGCTCTACAACACGGGGTTGACCGACCTGACCTTCATCGTGGTCACGAGCCCGCCCGAGGACGAATAGCGCGCGAGCAGCCCCCGGCAGGCTGCTCGCCAGGGTGGGCGCGCGAACTCGCGCGCGCCACGGCAGCCTGCATCGTACGCCCAGCGCGCCGCGCAGTCGCTGCGCGCGCGGCGTCGCTGCACGGGTCATGCCCCGCAGGCGTCCGATTGCGTCGTGGATCGCCCGGAGCCCGGTCAGCTTCGCCGACACCGGGCGTGTGGCTGCGCTGCTCCAGCCGGGGCTCTGCCGGGCGGACAACGCAGGGTGGACGACACTGCGCGGACCCGGTCCGGGAGAGCCGTGATCGGGCGGCACACCGCGGGCTAAAGCCGCGGCGCCAGCTGCCGATATTCCCGGATCGCCGTCAGTCGTCGCTTCGCAGGCCGCGACTGGCAGACCACCGCAACCGGGAAGTACCGACATGCAATGCCCCGTACGTCTCCTCTCTGCAGCACAGCCTGTCGGCACCGCATCGCGCCCGCCGCATCTCATCCGCGCCGCCCTGCTGGCCGCAGCCCTCGCACTCGGCTCGATGCACGCCGCAGCTGGCGAGCAGGCGGACCGCGCGATCGCTGCCGCGCGCAAGCTCGTCGCCTCGGGCGAGGTCAAGCCCGGCACCGTGCTGCGCCTGCGTGCCAAGCAGGGCAACCTCGTCTCGCTGCTGGGCCGCGACGCTGAACTGCAACGCGAGTGGGAGCGGCTGACCGGCATCCCGATCGACGCCAGCGTCATGCCTCAGGTCGACTCGATGACCTTCATCCGGGGCCGGCGCGACGCTGACCTGACGATCGCACGCACGCACGAGTTTGCCGACCTTGACGCCGCCGGGCTGATTCTCGACCTGCGCCCGCTGCTGCAGCGCTTCGGCTTCCGGCTGCAGTCCGATGAGCCCGAGGGCTACATGCTCCTCGATGCACAGTCGCGCCGCGGCGACAAGCTGCTGGCGATCCCGGCCGATCTCGATGTGGCGCTGCTCTTCCTGCGCCGCGATCTGCTCGAAAACGAAGACCATCGGGTGCGGTTCCGTGCCCGTCACGGACGCGATCTGGCGCCGCCGGCGACGTGGGCGGAGTATCAGCAGCTCACCGAATTCTTCCACCGGCCGCAGGACGGCTTCTACGGCGCCGGAGAGCCGCGCGAAAGACACACCGCGTGGATGTACTGGCTGCCGCGCTACCTCTCTGCCAGCGGAGCGGGGACCGCCTTCTTCGACGCGCGCATGCGCCCGCAGCTGCTCACGGCGGCGGGGATCGCTGCCACCGAGAGCTTCGTCGCCACCGTGCCCTTCTCGCCGCCGCAGGTGCTCGAGGACGGCAAGGACTTCAACTATACGCTGCCGCTGTTCCTGCGGGGCAACACGTTCTCGACGATCCTCACGGTGGCGACCGCGAAGATTGCCAACCGCGAAGGCTCGGCGATCCGTGGCCGCTTCATCGCCGCACCGATGCCCGGATACGTGCATCAGGGCAGGCTGCTGCGCCGTACCGCCTTCATCTACGGGAACAACCTCGTCGTTCCCAGCAACGGCAGCCAGCCGGAACTCGCCTTTCTCTACGCGATGTGGCTGACCGATCCCGACAACTCGCTGCGCTCGGTCACGGCCAACGGCATCGCCGACCCCTACCGGCACCATCACCTGCGCGACGAGCAGGTGCGCGCGCTCTACACGCCCCAGGCGCTGGACCTCATGCGCGACGAGCTGCGCATCGTGCGCCCGGGCGGCACCGGACTGCCCGGCGATGCCGAGTACATGGCGGCGCTGAGCAACCAGCTGTGGCAGGCGGCGGCGGGTCGCATCACGCCGCGCGAGGCGATGGCGCGAACCTCGCGCGAATGGGACGCCATCACCGACCGCTTCGGGCGCGCGGCGCAGATTGCGCACTGGCGCGCGCTGCAGCAGGCAGCGCCCGGCAGCGCAGCCACCGGCCGACCCTGATCTTTCCCTCGCAACGAACGTGATCATCCGGCACCGCCATTCGCTGCGTCTCAAGCTCACGCTGGCATTCATCGGCGTCGGCGTCCTCGTGCTCGCGCTCGTGTTTCTCGGCGACCGGACAATCCGGGAAGCGGCCGTGCAGCTGGAGACGGCCCGTCAGCAACAGCTGCTGCCTCTCGTGCAGCTCAACGCACTGCAGGCCCAGGTGGCGCGGATCCGCGTGCTCGAGATCGAGCTCGCACGCATCGAGGACATGTTCGCGATGTCCGATCAGGTGAGCTTCCTGCGTTCGGAAGCGTCGGCCTTCGACGCCAGCCTGCGGCGCTGGACGCAGTCGGCGGCAGCGCTGCCGGAACACGACCGCGCGCGCCTGATCGACCACTGGGCGCGCTACCACGCCGATCTGCAACGGCTCACCGAGCTGGCCATGGCGCTCGACAGCCGCGCGGTCGCTGCGATCTCCACCTTCGAGTCGGCGCCGCGGCACCAGGCCATCACACGCATGCTGCTGGCGGCCAGCGGGCACACCGAACGCGAGGCGGGCCAGCAGCTGGTGGCCGCCGCGCAGGACCGCGAACGCCAGCGCGCGTGGTTCGTCGCGGTTTCTCTGGGCGGCCTGCTGCTGGTGGGCGTGGGCCTGGGCGCACTGACGCGACAGCTCCTGCGCCGCATCGCCGGGCTGCGCGCCGCTGCGATGCGGGTCGCCGAGGGAACCGCCCGGGTGCCCGTTCCGGTGGCAGGACAGGACGAGCTGGCCGATCTCGGCGACGCCTTCAACACGCTGCAGGACCGTGTCGCCGAGCGCGAGGCCCTGCTGCGCGCGGCGCGCAACGAGCTCGAGTGCCGCGTCGAGCAGCGCACGCAGGAACTCGCCAGCGCCAACGCCGCTCTGCTGCACGAAGTCGAGATACGCCGGGACACCGAGGAACAGTTGCAGCGACAGGCGCAGTACGACAGCCTGACCGAACTGCCCAACCGAGTGCTCGCCCTGGAGCGGCTGTCGCAGGTGCTGCTCAAGGCGAAGCAGGACGGTACGCGTGCCATGGTCGTCTTCCTCGATCTCGACGACTTCAAGAGGGTCAACGACACCCTGGGTCACGCCGGCGGCGATGCACTGCTCGTGCAGGCAGCGCTGCGCCTGCGCGAGTCCGTGCGCGTGAGTGACACCGTGGCACGGCTTGGCGGCGACGAATTCATCGTCGTGCTCGGCGATATGGCGAACGTCGACAGCGCCCACGCCGTGCTCGACAAGCTCAGACGCGCCTTTCAGCCGGCCTTCTGGGTGGCGAACTCCACGGTCCACATCACCCCCAGCATGGGCATGGCCGTGTATCCCGACGATGGCAGCGACTCCGCGACGCTGCTGCGCAACGCCGATCTCGCCATGTACGAAGCGAAGAGAGATGGCCGCAACGCGTCCCGGTTCTTCAATGCCGCGATGCACGAGCGCGCGGCGCGCAATCTCGGCATCGAAGCCCGTCTGCGCGGGGCGATCGAGCGCGGCGAGATGTGGCTGTCGTTTCAGCCGCTCGTGGCTGCCGCCGACGGACGTCTGGTCGGGGCCGAGACCCTGCTGCGCTGGACCGAGGCAGACGGTATCGCGGTACGTCCCGATGAGTTCATTCCGATCGCCGAACGCACCGGTCTCATCGTTCCGCTCGGCCGGTGGGTGCTGGAGCAGGCCTGCGCGCAGATGGCCCGGTGGAGCGCTTCGGATACACCGCTCCAGTACATCAGCGTGAACGTCTCGCCGCGCGAGTTCCGCGAATCAGGGCTGGCCGATGGCGTGCTCGCGGTCCTGCGGAGCAACGGCCTGGAAGGACGGCACCTGCAGATCGAGGTCACCGAAGGGCTGATGATCGGCGATCACCGGGAAGTGCGCGAGGACCTGCAGCGCCTGAGTCAGGCTGGCGTACGCCTCGCGATGGACGACTTCGGCACCGGGTATTCCTCCCTGTCCTGCCTTCGTCGCTTCCCGTTCGACGTGCTGAAGATCGACCGCGAGTTCGTGGGCGAGATCCACGACGATGGCGATGCCCGCGCGCTCGTGGCGGCAGCGGTCCGGCTCGGGCAGGAACTGGGCCTGAGCGTGGTCGCGGAAGGGGTCGAGAGCGCGGCTCAGCAGTCCATCCTGAAACAACTGGGCTGCCCGCTGCTTCAGGGTTACCACCTCGGTCGTCCGCTGCCGGCGCACGAGTTCGCGACACGCTGGCTGCGCTGGCCGTCGGCGTCGTCCGGCGACGAGGCGCCGAGCGATGCTGCAGCCACCGCAGCAATCGCGCGCGCGACGTCGGTACGCGCGGGGCTGCTCACCATGACGCACTGATCACGATCGCCGAGGGGGCGCGACGGGGGCGCGACGGGGCCCATCCTGCCATCGTGCGCACACGCCGGAGCGCCGGGCGGCGAGGTCCTGAGTGCCGTCGGACAACGCCCCGCCGCCGTCCGATCACGGATGAATGTTCTTCGACTCTTCGAACGCGATCACGAACTCGGCACCGAGGGGGCGCTTGAGGTAGAAATCGAGCGGGCGCGAGACGTGGGCTCCAGCGAATTTGAACGCAGCGCCAGTCTTCCTGTGTTCGAAGCGCGTCAACAGTCCATTCTCCGTGACCGGCCGGTACTGCGGATCAGTCACCGGGTCGGGAAACCATGGCTCCATCGCCCGTACGTGGCCGTTGCCGGCGCTGTATGCATGGATGACGTTGCAATGCCCGCCAAGCGGGCCGGTCCTGAACGCAACCAGCAGCGGGAAGACACCTGCCTTCACGTGGGCCGCGAGAGAAGCTGCACTGACGCGCTTGCGTCTCAAGGATCCGTCGGGCAGGTTCACGGTCATCAGCCCGTTCAGGGTGATCGCGCCCTGGGTCGTCCATGCATCGGTATTGGACTTGGCCATGATGGACAACTGTGTGCTCGTCGCGATCGACGGCGAGACCTTCGAGAACCAGGCAAGCGATGCCGCCCAGCAGGCGAATGCGTCGACTTGCCCCTCCGGTGCGAAAGCGTCGAAGTTCGGCGCATCCTTGTCCGCGATGAATGAGCCCTTGCCGTAACCAGCCGTGATCTGTCCGCCCTGCCTTTGCGGGGTAATCGGCAGGCTCCAGTTCTCCACGGTCCTGGACCCTGTCCAGGCGATGCGGATCGCGGCGTCTTTCAACGCCCACGTGCCTTTGCCCGTCTCTCGGGTATTCGGATCGCGCCAGTGCACCGACCCGTTTTCGAAGAACGTGTAGGTCCACCGAAACTTCAGGAATCTGACTGTCCAGTTGCCGACGAGCGTCTTGACGGTATCTGCCATGGTCCTTCCCCCCCCACGGATTGGACCCGCCATCCCGACCGCTGGTCATCGACAAATTCACGCGAACCCGCGGTACGGTGGCGCGGCGATCGAGTTGCGCTCATGGCGCGGTCCTGAAGTGCTGCTCGCAGGCCTTGGCTGCCGCTGCAAACCGCGGATCGGCGGGGGCTCGGCGCAGCGTCTGGTCCAGCGCGATCACCGGCGCACCAGGGTCGGCGCCGTCGCCTGTCTTCTCGACCAGCTTCCACGCGAGTT
>CANGUQ010000168.1 GCA_947456915.1 Betaproteobacteria bacterium | reverse complement strand
TCGTCGGGATCAGGGCCGGGGTCGAGTTCGCCGGGCACCTGCAGTTCCTGCGGCTCGCCCGGCGGCTGTGCGCCGAGATCGCGCGCGAGCCGCAGCTGGTAGACCCACGCGAGCACTGCGGCGACGGCCGAGTACAGCGCCGCCGGCACGGCCTCGCCCAGTTCGGCGTGCTGGTGCAGCGCGCGAGCGAGCGGGGGTGCGCGCAGCACCGGCACCCGGTTCTCGCGGCCGACCTCGAGGATGCGCTCGGCCACCTGCCGTGCGCCCTTGGCCACCACCTGCGGCGCACGCATGCGCCCCTCGACGTAGCGCAGCGCGACTGCGTAGTGCGTGGGGTTGGTGATGATCACGTCGGCCTTGGGCACCGCCGCCATCATCCGGCGCCGCGACATCTCGCGCTGCATCGAGCGCACCCGGGCCTTGATCTCCGGGTTGCCCTCGCTCTCCTTCGCCTCCTGCTTGACCTCTTCCTTGGTCATCCGCAGCTGTTTCGCGTGGTACCAGAGCTGGAACGGCACGTCGATCGCAACGATCACCAGCATCGCCAGCATCACCGCGATGAAGGCATCGGTCATCAGCGAGCCGACGTGGGCCAGCGCGCCGTGCAGGGGCTCGGAGGCGAGAGCCGACAGCACGTCGAGCTGGCGCCAGAGCATCCACACCGCCACGCCGCCCAGGAGCACCGTCTTCAGCACTGCCTTGGCCATCTCGATCGCGCCGTGCACGGAGAACGTGCGCGCGAGGTTGGGCAGCGGATTGAGCTTGCCGAACCTCGGCTGCAGGGCCTGTGTGCTGAACAGCCAGCCGGAGACCAGCATCGGGGCGAGCAGCGCGATCAGCACGCACGCGATCAGCACCGGCGCGAGCACCAGCAGCGCGTCGAGCACGGCCGAGTACAGGCGCACCAGCCCGGTCATCGGGTCGACTGCCGCGGCACGGTCCAGCGACAGCCCGTTGCGCATGATCCGGCTCATGCCGTCGACCAGCAGCGGACCGGTGAAGATCAGCGCGGAGCCGGCGACCAGCAGCAGCGAGAAGGTGTTGAGCTCGATCGAACGGGCGACGTTCCCCTGCTCACGTGCCTCTTGCAGGCGTCGTGCGCTCGCTGGTTCTGTCTTTTCCAGATCGCTCTGTTGCTCTTCCGCCATCTGTCGACCAAGCCGTTTCGCGATGGTATCACGCACGACGGCGCGCACAGCGGGGGCGGCGAGCCGTTCCGGCCCGCGCACCGGCGCCGCGGCAACGGCACGGCGGCGTTCGTGCTAACTTCCTTCAAGCGACCCAGTCACCGGAAATTTCCTGACATGCCCGACCAGCGCGATCCCGTGCGCTCCGAGTTGTTTCCGCCGATCGAACCGTACTCGAGCGGCATGCTTCGCCTCGATGCCGTGCACCGGATGTACTGGGAGCAGTCGGGCAATCCGTCGGGCGTGCCCGTGGTGTTCCTGCACGGCGGCCCCGGCGCCGGCAGCTCGCCCGAGCACCGGCGCTTCTTCGACCCGGCGTTCTACCGGATCGTGCTGCTCGATCAGCGCGGCGCCGGCCGCTCCCAGCCGCACGGGGAGCTCAACGACAACACCACGCCGCACCTGATCGACGACCTGGAGCAACTGCGCACGCACCTGGGCATCGAGCGCTGGCTGGTGTTTGGCGGCTCGTGGGGCAGCACGCTCGCGCTCGCCTACGCCGAGGCCCACCCGCAGCGCTGCCTCGGGCTGGTCCTGCGCGGCATCTTCCTGTGCCGCCAGAGCGAGATCGAGTGGTTCCTCTACGGACTGAAGGCGATCTTCCCGGAGGCGTGGCGCGCGTTCAGCGGACTGCTCGACGCGGACGAGCGCACGGACATCCTCAACGCCTACCATCGCCGGCTCACTCACCCGCTGCCCGGCGTGCACATGCCTGCAGCGCGCGCGTGGAGCGTCTACGAAGGCAGCTGCTCGACGCTGCTGCCCAGCCCGGAGACGGTGTCCTACTTCTCCGGCGACAGCGTCGCACTCGGACTGGCGCGCATCGAAGCGCACTACTTCGTCAATCGCATCTTCCTGCCGGAGAATGCGCTGCTCGACAACATCGGCCGCATCCGGCACCTGCCGGGCGTGATCGTCCAGGGTCGCTACGACGCGGTGTGTCCGATCGTGAGCGCGGACGACCTGCATCGCGCCTGGCCGGAGGCGCGCTACGTCGTGGTGCCGGACGCCGGTCATTCGGCGTGGGAACCCGGTATCCGCGCCGAGCTGGTGCGCGCCACCGAGCGCTTCCGGCTGGAGCTGGACAGCTGACACTGCCGGCCGCTGCGGCCGATTTCCGGGCGTGACGCCGGCACAGGCCGGCGCCCTGCCCCTCCCTCGGGTGCCGGCGCGAACCGGCGCCCGCCTCACGGCGGCGCGCAACGCCTGCCGCAGATCGAAAGTTCGACGGATATCGACATGAAGCTCTACACCTTCCGCAGCGATGCCGCTGCGGCGCCCACCCTGGGCATGCAGACCGCCGACGGCGACGCTCTGATCGACGTTGCTGCCAGCGCCGCGGCCACCGGCAGCACGCTGCCGTTCGCAGCCGCGTCGATGCAGTCGCTGATCGAGTCCGGCGCAGCCGGACTGGCTGCGCTGCGCACGCTTGCCGCCGATCCCCGGGTGGTCACCCGCCCGCTGGGCGGGCTGCGGCTGTGCGCACCGCTGCCGCGGCTCACGCGCAACGTCTACTGCGTGGGCTGGAACTACCTCGATCACTTCAACGAGGGCGCAGCGCACCGCAAGGCGGCGGTGGAACTGCCCGATCGCCCGACCTTCTTCAGCAAGGCGTCGAACTCGGTCAACGGCCCGTTCGACCCGATTCCCTTCAATGCGGCAGTCAGCGACAAGATCGACTGGGAGTGCGAACTGGGCCTGATCATCGGTCGCCGCGGCCGCAACATCCCCGAAGCGCAGGCGATGGATCACGTGTTCGGCTACACGGTGATCAACGACGTGACGGCGCGCGACATGCAGCGCTATCACGGCAACCAGTGGTTCAAGGGCAAGAGCCTCGATGGCAGCTGCCCGATGGGCCCGGCGATCGTGACTGCCGACGCGGTCGACCCGCACGCGCTCGACCTGTGGACGCGCGTCAACGGCGTGATCAAGCAGGAGTCGAACACGCGGCACCTGTACTTCAAGCTGCCGCGGCTGATCGCCGAGCTGTCGCAGGGTCTGACGCTGGAGCCGGGCGACGTGATCTCGACGGGTACTCCGCAGGGCGTGGGCTATGCGCGCACGCCTCCCGAATTTCTCACGCCCGGTGACGTGCTCGAGACCGAAGTCGCCGGCATCGGCGTGCTGCGCAATCCCATCGTCGCCGTGCACGACTGACGACTGCGACCCGCAGCCGGCTGCGGGTCTGGAGGTTCATTCAATGCGTACTGAAGTGCATGTGCACGGAACGGTGGTACTGGTCGAGGGCGTGTCGGTCGGGCAGATCGAGGGCGCGCTGCGGCCGTGGCTCGACTATCTGGACGTCGCCTCCATCAAGGAGGCCCGCAGCCTCGAGCAGGACGAGCCGGGGATCGTGTTCGATCGCAAGCGATACCTGCTGGAAATCTGCTGGACCGGCGACGTCGGCCGCAACTTCCAGGGTGTGCTCGGCGATGCCCTCGCCGGCCTGGGTCCGCTCGCCGAGGAGGCCTCGACCGTGGAAATCACCTATTTCCACGACAAGGGCGACGAGGTGCAGCTGATGTTCGTCGGGCCCACGCCGCAGGCGATCCACGACATGCAGCGCCGCCTGATGGTCGAGGAAGTCTCCGACCTGCTCGGTCGGCAGTTCGGTGCCGAAGACGTCTCGCAGGTCGCAGCGCTGATCAACAAGCTGTTCGCCGAGGACTGGCAGCGCAAGCAGGCGGCTGGAGAAAGCGGGCTCGCCAGCGCCACCCAGCCGCACACCCGGCCCAAGCAGCTGCACTGATCGGCCATCGCGTCCGGCAGCTGAAGTCGCCGGACGCCGGGAAGCCGCTCAGGCCGTGATCTTCAGGCCCCGAGCACGCCGGTCACCTCCGGTGCGGGTGTCCAGCAGCACCGGCACCTGCCGCTTGCGCCGGTCGCCCGATTCGCGCCGATCCGCCTGCGGGCGTTCCCGCTCCGGCGCCACGGGAGCCGGCGGTGGAGGTGTTTCGCCAGCGATCGGCGCGGCGATCGCGGACTGGCGCTCGCTGCGTACGGAGGCGCGTGCCGGCTCGATCGCCGTGACGTCGCGGCGCGCGACCGGGGCAATACGATTCGGGGGGATCGTCGGAAACTGCATGGCCGGGGGTAGACCATCGATGACACGACGGACGGACGAGCCGCCAGCGGTTGCAGCGGCGGCCCTGCGGCACGGCAGCGCCAGTCATTTCGGATCCGACTGTGCGCTCCCGCTCATTCTGGATATCGACTCCAGGGCTGATTTCTGAAGCTCCAGCGTCTTCACCGTCATCTGGATGAAGCCCACGTTCATCCGCAGCCACGTCTCGACCGCCTGCAGTTCGGCGATGCGCCGCTCCAGTTCCCTGGGGTCGGCCGTCGGCGTGAACAGCCCCGGCATGCCTGGCAGTCCGGGCATCGCCGTCGCGCCTGCCGCCGCTGCACCGAACCCGGCCATCGGGTTGGCCGCGAGGCCGAACGCCTGCGGTGTCCACATCTTCTGCACCCAGTCGAAGAACTCCCGGGTGTGATCGTCACTTTGTGCCATCGTCTTCCTCCCGCAACATGCCCGCCGTGCACGGACAGGTTACTCTAGGGTCCGGTAATGTGCCCGTGCCGCCAGTCACCCGATCGACCTTCGAACCATGGACACCATTGTGGCGCAGGCCATGGCCCGCTGGCCCGACGTGCCGTCAGTGTATGGCTGGCTGCGCCTCGACCGGCGCGGGCGCTGGCTGATCAGGAACGAGCCGATCAGCCACCGGACGACCTGCGAATTCATCGGCCGCAACTACGCGTGGCTGCGCGACGGTGACGGCAAGGCGAGGTTCTATTTCCAGAACGGCCCGCAACGCGTGTTCGTCGACGTCGATCACTGCCCGTACGTGCTGCACCTTGCAGGCTCCGGCGGCAACCACCTGTGCACCCACACGGGGATCGCGGTGGCTGCGCCGCAGCGTGCGTGGCTCGATGCCGAAGGCGGGATCGTGATCGAGTTCGAGCATGGCGTGGGCAGCGTGCTCGATCGCGACCTCCCGGCACTGGCCGAGCAGGTGAGCGACAGCGCGGGTCGGCGTCTGGACACGGCAGACTGGCTGCAGGCGCTGGACTCGCCGCAGCCGCAACTGCAGCTCACGCTCGGCGAACGGCACATCCCGCTGGGCCGGCTCGCTCCGGGCAGCTGCGCAGCCCACTTCGGTTTCGACCCCGCGCCGCGCCCGGAACCGGGCGAGGACGCCTGCGTCTGAGCGCTCGCCGCGGCTGCCCCAGCCCGCCCCCCTTCCCGGAATCTGCCAAGGAGTCGTACCCGCAATGTCAGTACCCTCTGTTGCCATCGTCGGCGCTGGAATCTCCGGCCTCGCCTGCGCTCGCCGGCTGCGTGATGCCGGATTCGCCGTCGAGGTGTTCGACAAGTCGCGCGGAGTCGGCGGACGACTGGCGACGCGCCGCGCTGCATTCGGCGAATTCGACCACGGCGCACAGTACTTCACCGCGCGCGATCCGCGCTTCGCCGAGCAGGCGCGGCAGTGGCTGGACGGTGGCGTCGTCGCACAGTGGACGCCACGGCTGGCGGTGATCGACGTGATCGACGGCTCCGCGGTCTGCGGTGCGGCGCCGGAGCCGACCCGCCGTTACGTCGGCGTCCCGGCGATGAACGCGATCGGCAAGGCGCTCGCTGCGGATCTGCAGGTGCGTACCTCCTGCACCATCACGCGCGCCGTGCGCGAAGCCGGCGGCTGGCGGCTGGAGCAGGCGGAAGATGCGCCGCCGACGCAGTTCCCCCGCTACGACTGGCTGCTGGGCGCGCTGCCCTCCCCGCAGGCAGCAGCCCTGTTCAGCGACGCACCGAAGGTGCAGGCCGGGGCGCGCGCGCGCCCGATGGTGCCCTGCTGGGCAGTGCTCGCACGCTTCGAGGCGCCGCTCGCGGCGGCGTTCGACGCGGCGTTCGTCAACGGCTCGCCGCTCACGTGGGTCGCCCGCAACGGCACCAAGCCCGGGCGCGCGCCCGGCGAATGCTGGGTGCTGCACGCCGCGCGCGACTGGAGTGCCAGACACCTCGAACTGGACGCGGCGGCAATCACTGCCCCGCTGCTCGCGGAGTTCGCCCGTATCACCGGCATTCACACCCAGCCCTCGGCGGTGCAGGCGCACCGCTGGCGCTACTCCGGGCCGGCAGATCCCGGCGGCGATCCATGTCTGCTCGAACCGGCCGAACGCGCCGGTGCCTGCGGAGACTGGCTCGCCGGCGCGCGCGTCGAAGGGGCCTGGCTGAGCGGCACAGCGCTCGCCGACGCGCTGATCGCCGCACGCTGATATGGCATAGTCGACGCGGGCTGGCAGCCCCACCCCGGCGGCTGCGCTCGGCGAGGAGACTTGGATGATGCGCGTGATGCTTTCGACCGTGTCGGCAGCGCTGCTGCTGGCCGCGGGTCTTGCGACGACGGCCGTGCCGTCGATGGCCGCTGAAGACGGCCGCACGAAGCAGCAGGAACTGATGGCCGCCTGCAACAAGATGGCTGGTCAGAAAGAAATCAAGGGCGACGACCGCAAGAAGTTCATGAGTTCGTGTCTCAAGGGCGAAGTCCCGATGGGCGCGGGCAAGCCGACCCAGCAGGAGAAGATGGCCCTGTGCAACAAGGAAGCCGGCGCCAAGCAGCTCAAGGGCGATGATCGCAAGAAGTTCATGAGCAGCTGCCTCAGCGGCTGAGCGACGCGGCTGCGCACGGCGCCATCACGGCCGGCGCCGTCGCACCGCATTCGCACAGGGCGAGAGTGCTTCCGCGGAGTTGCTCCGGCGACCCATAGTGGCGGATAAACAAGCACTTCGGACGAAAATCCGTCCTCATTCCCGAGTGGAAAACTCGGGAATGTCCCGATCTGTTCCATCCTGCAGTCCGAATCACAACTGCCAATGGAATCAGTGCGTTAGGAAGCAGATCGACGATCTGCCTACGCAGCGATAGGCGCGCTTTTCGTGCTCTGCTATCCTTTGAATGCAGCCCACAAGGCTGGCAGCAGCAACTCAGGACAGTTCAGGCAACACCCTCCACCCGGTTCTGTACCAGCGCATCGCGCAGGGATCGAAGCGCGGAGGAGACACTGAACTGGCAGCGATTCACGCGGAGGTCAGCGCCCGAAGATCGGGAATGGCCACGCTCCCGGCACGGTAACCGGCCGGGGTGCTGCGGGAATCGAAGCAGGTGCCGACACCGGGATCGTGGTAGTTGCCGTCGCGGGCTTCGCTACCGGTTTCCCGACCACAGGCGCTTCCGGAGCACTCGCTCCTGCCGACCTTGGGGCTGTCTTTTTTTCCGCGACGATGACGGCCGTGGGCGTCGGCGTCTTTGCCGACGGCGCTGCCGCCGGTGCGCTCTGCTGCGGCCTGGCCACCGGCTTCGCCCCACCGCTGGCCGCCTTCGCGGCAGGAACCGCTGGCTTCCTCGCGACGGGTTCCTTCGCGGCGACCTGCTTCGGCGCGACCTGCTTCGGCGCGACCTGCTTCGCCGCGACCTGCTTCGCCGCGACCTGCTTCGGCGCGACCTGCTTCGGCGCGACCTTCTTCGCGGCGACCTTCTTCGCCGCGACCTTCTTCGCGGCGACCTCCTTCGCCGCGACCTTCTTCGGCGCGA